>NZ_LUVY01000005.1:0-162039 GCF_002992185.1 Pseudomonas sp. LLC-1
ATAGCCCGGAAAAGCCAAGCTCTCACGCAAGTCTCGGCCTTGCCCAGATCCCTGTAGGAGCGGCTTTAGCCGCGAACACCGGCAAAGCCGGTGCCATCCTCCGCGTCGCTTGCTTCGCGGCTAAAGCCGCTCCCACAGGTCTCCCTCCCACAATTCGAGCCAGAACACTAGAATAGCCCCACGCACCTATTCAGAAGCGCTATATGCCCAAATCTGTCGAACCTGAAACCCTGGCCCAGTTGCCGCTGGACGAGCTTGTCGCTTGCCACGAGTGCGACCTGCTGCTGCGCAAGCCCGTGCTCCAGCACGACGAAAAAGCCCAATGCCCGCGCTGTGGCTACGAGCTCTACGCTCACCGACACAATGTGGTCAACCGCAGTCTGGCCTTGGTACTGACCGCCCTGTTGCTTTTCGTGCCAGCCAATTTCCTGCCAATCATGCAGCTGCACCTGCTTGGCCAGACCTCGGACGACACTGTCTGGAGTGGTGTGTTGGGCCTGTACAACTCAGGAATGCGCGGCGTAGCCGTGGTGGTGTTCCTGTGTAGCATGGCCATTCCCCTGGCAAAACTGCTTTGCCAGTTGGCAGTGCTGCTGAGTATCCGCCTGAATGTGGGGCGCAGCTTCGGCCTGCTGTTCTACCGCATCTATCACCACCTGCGTGATTGGGGCATGCTCGAGGTCTATTTCATGGGTGTGCTTGTGGCCATCGTCAAGTTGGTGGACCTGGCCGAATTGACGGTGGGCCTAGGGCTGTTCTGCTTCATCAGCCTGCTATTGATTCAGGTGTGGCTCGAAGTGGTGATGTCACCTCACCAGATCTGGAGTGCGCTATCGGGGGAGGACCTGCATGCGGGCGATTGATGCGGGCATTCTTGTCTGCAATGAATGTCACGAGCTGAACCGGCAAGAGCCCGACAGCACTTCACAGACCTGTACGCGTTGCGGGGCCATCGTGCATGCGCGCCGGCCGAACAGCATCGTGCGTACCTGGGCATTACTGATTGCTGCATCGATCCTGTACATCCCGGCCAACATGCTGCCGATCATGACCGTGAGTACGCTTGGTCAGGGCAGCCCCGACACGATCATGTCTGGCGTCATCACGCTGCTCAAGCACGGTATGGTGCCCATTGCGGCTGTGGTGTTCATTGCCAGTATCCTGGTGCCCACGTTCAAGCTGGTGGGTATCGGCTTGCTGCTGTACTCCGTTCAGCGCCGGCAACCGCTGTCTGCCCGACAACGGATTTTGATGTACCGCTTTATCGAATTCATTGGGCGCTGGTCCATGCTGGATATCTTCGTCATTGCCATTTTGGTGGCGGTGGTGAATTTCGGCCGAATAGCCAGTGTCGAAGCCAACCTGGGCGCTGTCGCCTTCGCAACTGTGGTGATTCTGACAATGCTTGCCGCTTTAACTTTCGATCCCCGACTGATTTGGGATAACACGGAGTCGGATGACGACCATGAGTGACCTGCCAACGGCTAAAACCCGCCCAGCCTCGAACTGGTCGGCCATCTGGATCCTGCCTTTGATCGCCTTGATGATCGGTGGCTGGCTCGCATGGCAAGCCTACCGTGATGCCGGCGTGCAAATTGAAGTCCGTTTCGAGTCCGGCGAGGGGATCGTCGCCAACAAGACTGAGGTGATCTACAAGGGCATGCCGGTTGGCAAGGTGGTAAGCCTGGTGCTCGACGCCAAGGGCGACAACCAGGGTGTGATCGCTACCATCGAGATGAACAAGGCCGCCGAGCCTCACCTGACCAAAGGCACGCGCTTCTGGCTGGTGAAGCCGAGTGTCAGCCTGGCGGGTATTTCCGGTCTTGAAACATTGGTATCGGGTAACTACATCGCCGTTAGCCCGGGGGAGGGGGAGCGCACCAAGCGCTTCACCGCATTGAAGGTGGCACCACCGCTCTCGGACACGGAGCCAGGCCTGCATTTGACGCTCAAGGCTGACAGGCTGGGCTCGCTCAACCGCGACAGCCCGGTGTTCTACAAGCAGATCCAGGTTGGTCGCGTAAAAAGCTACCGCTTGTCCGAGGACCAGAGCACTGTAGAGGTCAAAGTCTTCATCGAGCCAGCCTACGCCAGCCTGGTGCGCAAGCACACGCGTTTCTGGAACGCCAGTGGCGTCAGCATCGATGCTTCGCTTTCGGGTGTTAAGGTGCGCAGCGAGTCGCTGTCGAGCATCGTGGCCGGTGGTATCGCTTTTGCCACGCCGGAATACCGCAAGGACAGCCCACCCACCGACCCGAGCCTGCCGTTCCGTCTGTATGAAGACTTCGATGCAGCCCAGGCCGGTATTCGCGTCAAAGTGAAACTGAGTGACTATGAAGGCCTGCAGGCAGGTCGCACGCCGGTCATGTACAAGGGCATCCAGGTGGGCTCGCTGAAAGCCCTGAAGATGGAAGACAACCTGGCCAGTGCATCAGCGGAGCTGACGCTGGACCCGCTGACCGAGGACTACCTGGTCGAAGGCACGCAGTTCTGGGTGGTCAAGCCGTCGATTTCCCTGGCGGGTATCACCGGCCTGGAGGCGTTGGTCAAAGGTAACTACATCGCCATTCGCCCGGGCGAGAAGGGCGCACGGCCCGAGCGTGAGTTCGAGGCCCGCGCCAAGGCGCCGCCGCTCGACCTCAAGGCGCCGGGCCTGCACATGGTGTTGTTCGCCGATACCCTGGGTTCGCTGGAAATCGGCAGCCCGGTAATGTACCGCCAGGTGAAGGTGGGCAGCGTGCAGAGCTACCAGTTTGCCCGTAACAGCAACCGCATTCTGATCGGCGTGCATATCGAGAAAGAGTACGAGAAGCTGGTCAACGGTTCGTCGCGCTTCTGGAACGTCAGTGGTATCACCCTGACGGGCGGCCTGTCGGGCATCAAGATCAAGAGTGAGTCGCTGCAAACGCTGATGGCCGGTGGTATCGCCTTCGACACGCCACGCCCCGATGTAGCGCTCAAACGCCATATTCCACGTTTCCGACTGCATGATAGCCAAGAGGCGGTAAACCGCGCGGGTACCTTGATTACCATCCGCGTTGACCGGGCAGATGGCCTGAAGCCGGGCACGGCGATCCGCTTCCGTGGCCTGGATGTGGGCAGTATCGAAAGTGTCGACCTCACCGATGACCTGCAGGCGGTGCTTCTGCGCGCTCGCATTACCGAGTCGGCCGACCGTATCGCCCGTGTCGGGACGCAGTTCTGGGTGGTCAAGCCGGCTTTGGGCCTGGTACGCACCGAAAACCTCGACACCCTTGTGGGCGGGCAGTACCTGGAAGTGCAGCCGGCGGCCAAGGACCGTGGCCCGCAGCGCGATTTCATCGCCTTGGCTGATGCGCCGCAGGTGGCGGGGCCAGAAGTCGGTTTGCCATTGACGCTCAGTGCGCCACGCCGTGGGTCGATCAAGCCGGGTGTGCCGGTGACCTACCGAGAAGTGGCGGTGGGGAAGGTGACGGGCTTCGAGCTGGGCCAGAATGCCGATCGCGTGCTGATCCATATCCTTATTGAGCCACGTTATGCGGCTTTGGTGCGCAGTGGTAGCCGCTTCTGGAACAGCAGTGGCTTCGGTTTCGACTGGGGGCTGTTCAAGGGAGCTACGGTGCGTACCGAGTCGGTGGAAACCCTGATCGACGGTGGTATCGCGTTCGCTACGCCAGATGGCGAGCAAATGGGTAACCCGGCTCGGCCACAGCAGACCTTCGCCTTGTTCGACAAGGCCGAGGATGAATGGATGCAGTGGGCGCCGAAGATTCAGATAGCCAAGTAGATGGCAAAGAGGGCCGCTTTGCGGCCCATCGCCGGCAAGCCAGCTCCCACAGGGACTGTGCAAGCCTTGAGTCTGGCGGTACTCCTGTGGGAGCTGGCTTGCCGGCGATGAGGTCAGATCAGGTTACTTGGGCAGGTCCATCAAATCGCAGGCAACAAAAAGCCGACCCTAGGGTCGGCTTTTCGACTAGCACGTCGCTTAGGCAGCTGCAGCTTCTTTCAGCGCCTTGATGTGGCCATTCAGACGGCCTTTGTGACGAGCAGCCTTGTTCTTGTGGATGATACCTTTGTCGGCCATACGGTCGATTACAGGTACAGCCAGAACGTAAGCGGCTTGCGCTTTTTCGGCGTCTTTTGCGTCGATGGCTTTAACTACATTCTTGATGTAGGTGCGGACCATGGAACGCAGGCTGGCGTTGTGGCTGCGACGCTTCTCAGCCTGTTTTGCACGTTTCTTGGCGGAAGGTGTGTTGGCCACCGTCGAGCTCCTCGAAAGACTTTAGGTAAATAGCAAACAAAATAGGCCGCGAATCATGCCGATCAGTCGACCGGATGTCAAGGCCACCTGCAAGGTTCCGCCGAGCGGTGCGCCAACAAGCGGGAAAGATTCCTTTCTGCTGCGCGACCTGTACACTCGGGAATTTTTGGCTCCCCTGCGAAGGCGCGGGAGTATCGCACATTCGGACGCTGTCTGGCAGCGTCCTCTGTCATTGGCGTGAATCTTTTCGATGAACCTGCTCAAATCCCTGGCTGCAGTAAGCTCGATCACCATGATTTCGCGGGTGCTGGGCTTTGTTCGCGACACCATCCTGGCCCGCATCTTTGGTGCTGGTGTCGCCACCGATGCCTTCTTCATCGCGTTCAAGCTGCCCAACCTGCTGCGGCGCATCTTCGCCGAAGGGGCCTTCTCCCAAGCCTTCGTGCCGATCCTGGCCGAATACAAGACCCAGCAAGGCGAGGAGGCGACTCGCACTTTCATCGCATATGTCAGTGGCCTGTTGACCCTGGTCCTGGCCTTGGTGACTGCCATCGGCATCCTGGCGGCACCGTGGGTGGTGTGGGCCACAGCCCCGGGCTTTGTCGACAGCGCGGAAAAATACGAGCTGACCACTGCGCTGTTGCGGGTGACTTTTCCTTATATATTGCTGATCTCGCTGTCTTCCCTGGCCGGGGCGATCCTCAATACCTGGAACCGTTTTTCGGTACCCGCCTTCACCCCGACCCTGCTGAACGTGGCGATGATCGCCTTCGCCGTGCTGCTGACGCCGTACTTCGACCCACCGATCATGGCTTTGGCCTGGGGTGTGCTGGCCGGTGGCCTGGCGCAGTTGCTGTACCAGCTGCCAGCGCTGAAAAAGATCGGCATGCTCGTGCTGCCGCGCCTGAACCTCAAGGACGCGGGTGTATGGCGTGTGCTGAAGCAGATGCTGCCGGCGATTCTCGGGGTTTCGGTAAGCCAGATTTCGCTGATCATCAACACCATCTTCGCCTCCTTCCTGGTAGCCGGCTCGGTGTCGTGGATGTACTACGCCGACCGCCTCATGGAGCTGCCCTCGGGCGTGCTCGGCGTGGCCCTGGGCACCATCCTGCTGCCGACTTTGGCCAAGACCTATGCCAACAAGGACCGCGAGGAGTATTCGCGAATCCTCGACTGGGGCCTGCGTCTGTGCTTCCTGCTGGTGCTGCCCTGCACACTGGCATTGGCCATTCTTGCCGAGCCACTGACCGTTGCGCTCTTTCAATATGGCAAGTTCAGTGCGTTTGATGCGGCCATGACGCAGCGGGCGCTGATGGCGTATTCCGTAGGCTTGCTGGCGATCATTCTGGTCAAGGTACTGGCACCCGGCTTCTATGCGCAGCAGAATATCCGCACGCCAGTGAAGATCGCGATTTTCACCTTGGTCTGTACCCAGTTGTTCAACCTTGCGCTGGTCGGCCCGCTTGCGCATGCCGGCCTGGCATTGGCGATCAGCCTGGGTGCCTGCCTGAATGCCGGCTTGCTGTTCTGGAAGCTGCGCAGTCAGCAGTTGTTCCAGCCGCAGCCAGGCTGGGCAGTGTTCCTGCTCAAGCTGGTTTTGGCAGTGACGCTGATGTCGGCTGTACTGCTGGCAGGCATGCACTATATGCCGGCCTGGGAGCAGGGCATCATGCTGGAGCGCTTCCTGCGGCTTGGGGCGTTGATCCTGGCAGGTGTCGTGACGTATTTCGGCTGCCTGTACCTGTGCGGCTTCCGGCCCCGGCATTTCGCCCGCAAGGCCCTGCACTGAGGCTTCGGACGGGTCAGGCGTCGGTTTTTCACATTCCACGCCGCCCTTGGGCGCTGCTGCCTGTCACCAGCGCCCGGGTGTGGTTATAATCGGCCACTTTATGAGCAAGAAGCGCGTTATGCAGCTGGTTCGAGGTCTTCACAACCTGCGCCCCGAGCACCGGGGCTGTGTCGCCACCATTGGCAACTTCGACGGGGTTCACCGCGGCCACCAGGCAATCCTGGCGCGCCTGCGCGAGCGCGGCCAGGCGTTGGGCCTGCCGACCTGTGTGGTGATCTTCGAACCGCAACCGCGCGAGTATTTTGCCCCCGATACCGCACCGGCGCGTCTGGCACGCCTGCGCGACAAGGTCGAGCTACTGGCCGCCGAAGGTATCGACCGGGTGCTGTGCCTGGCGTTCAACCAGCGGCTGAGCAAGCTCAGCGCCGATGCCTTCGTCAAGGCCATCCTGGTTGACGGCTTGGGTGTGCGTCACCTTGAAGTGGGTGACGACTTCCGCTTTGGCTGTGACCGCGCCGGTGACTTCGCCTTCCTGGTCGAGGCCGGCAAGCAGTACGGTTTCACCGTCGAGGCCGCCAATACGGTGATCCAGGACGGCCTGCGGGTCAGCAGCACCGAAGTGCGCAAAGCGCTGTCCGAGGGCAACTTCGAGCTGGCCGAGCACCTGCTGGGCCGCCCGTACAGCATCACCGGCCGCGTGCTGCATGGCCAGAAGCTGGCCCGCCAGCTCGGCACACCTACCGCCAACATCCAGCTCAAGCGCCGCCGCGTGCCGCTGTCCGGGGTCTACCTGGCCAGCATCGAGATCGACGGCAAGGCCTGGCCGGGTGTCGGCAATATCGGCGTGCGCCCCACCGTTGCCGGTGATGGGCGCCCGCACCTGGAGATTCATCTGCTGGATTATGCCGGCGACCTTTACGGCCGGCGCCTGACGGTGGAGTTCCACCACAAGCTGCGTGAAGAGCAGCGATTCGCCTCCCTGGAGGCGCTGAAGTCGGCGATCGATGCGGATATCGCCGCCGCACGTGCACATTGGCACGCTCAACCGCTAACGAAGAGCCTGAAATGACCGACTACAAAGCCACGCTTAACCTTCCGGACACCGCCTTCCCCATGAAGGCCGGCCTGCCTCAGCGCGAACCGCAGATCCTGCAGCGCTGGGACAGCATTGGCCTGTACCAGAAGCTGCGCGAAATTGGCAAGGATCGTCCCAAGTTCGTCCTGCACGACGGCCCGCCCTATGCCAACGGCAAGATTCACATCGGTCATGCGCTGAACAAGATCCTCAAGGACATGATCGTCCGTTCCAAGACCCTGGCCGGCTTCGATGCGCCGTACGTGCCTGGCTGGGACTGCCATGGCCTGCCGATCGAGCACAAGGTCGAGGTAACCCACGGCAAGCACCTGTCCGCCGACCGCACCCGCGAGCTGTGCCGCGAGTATGCTGCCGAGCAGATCGAAGGGCAGAAGACCGAGTTCATCCGCCTGGGTGTGCTGGGTGACTGGGACAACCCGTACAAGACCATGAACTTCGCCAACGAAGCCGGCGAAATCCGCGCTCTGGCCGAAATGGTCAAGCAAGGCTTCGTGTTCAAGGGCCTCAAGCCTGTGAACTGGTGCTTCGATTGCGGTTCGGCGCTGGCCGAGGCCGAGGTCGAGTACGCCGACAAGAAATCCCAGACCATCGACGTGGCCTTCCCGGTTGCCGACGAGGCCAAGCTGGCCGCCGCTTTCGGCCTGGATACGCTGGCCAAGCCAGCCGCCATCGTGATCTGGACCACCACCCCGTGGACCATCCCGGCCAACCAGGCGCTGAACATCCACCCGGAGTTCAAATACGCCTTGGTCGATACCGGTGAGCGCCTGCTGGTGCTGGCAGAAGAGCTGGTCGAGTCGTGCCTCAAGCGCTACAACCTGGAAGGTTCGGTCATCGCTACCGCGCAAGGTTCGGCGCTGGAACTGATCAACTTCCGCCACCCGTTCTACGACCGCCTGTCGCCGATCTACCTGGCTGACTACGTCGAGCTGGGCGCCGGTACCGGCGTGGTGCACTCCTCGCCAGCCTACGGTGAAGACGACTTCGTCACCTGCAAACGCTACGGCATGGTCAATGACGACATCCTCACCCCGGTGCAGAGCAACGGTGTATATGTCGAGTCGCTGCCCTTCTTCGGCGGCCAGTTCATCTGGAAGGCCAATCCGGCCATCGTCGAGAAGCTGAGCGAAGTCGGTGCGCTGATGCACACCGAAACCATCAGCCACAGCTACATGCACTGCTGGCGTCACAAAACCCCGCTGATCTACCGCGCCACCGCGCAGTGGTTCGTGGGCATGGACAAGCAGCCGTCTACTGGCGAGCCGCTGCGTGAGCGCGCCCTGAAGGCCATCGAAGAGACCAAGTTCGTCCCGGCCTGGGGCCAGGCGCGTCTGCATTCGATGATCGCCAACCGCCCGGACTGGTGCATCTCGCGTCAGCGCGACTGGGGTGTACCGATCCCGTTCTTCCTGCACAAGCAAACCGGCGAGCTGCACCCGCGCACCGTCGAGCTGATGGAAGCCGTGGCCAAGCGCGTCGAACAGGAAGGCATCGAAGCCTGGTTCAAGCTGGACGCTGCCGAGCTGCTGGGCGCTGAAGCCGACCAGTACGACAAGATCGCCGACACCCTCGACGTGTGGTTCGACTCGGGCACCACCCACTGGCACGTATTGCGTGGCTCGCACGACATCGGCCACGCTACCGGCCCGCGTGCCGACCTGTACCTGGAAGGTTCCGACCAGCACCGCGGCTGGTTCCACTCTTCCTTGCTCACCGGTTGCGCCATCGACAACCATGCGCCATACCGCGAGCTGCTGACCCACGGCTTCACCGTGGACGAGAACGGCCGCAAGATGTCCAAGTCGCTGGGCAACACCATCGAGCCGGAGAAGGTCAACAACACCCTGGGTGCCGACATCCTGCGCCTGTGGGTTTCCGCTACCGACTACTCCGGTGAAATGGCGGTTTCCGAGCAGATCCTGCAGCGCAGCGCCGACGCCTACCGCCGTATCCGCAATACCGCACGCTTCCTGCTGTCCAACCTGTCCGGCTTCGACCCGGCCCGCGACCTGCTGGCCCCGGAAGACATGCTGGCACTGGACCGCTGGGCCGTGGACCGCACCCTGTTGCTGCAACGCGAGCTGGAAGAGCACTACAGCGAGTACCGTTTCTGGAACGTCTACTCCAAGGTGCACAACTTCTGCGTTCAGGAGCTGGGCGGCTTCTACCTCGACATCATCAAGGACCGCCAGTACACCACCGGCGCCAACAGTGTCGCCCGCCGTTCCTGCCAGACTGCGCTGTACCACATCAGCGAAGCGCTGGTGCGCTGGATCGCGCCGATCCTGGCATTCACCGCCGATGAAATCTGGCAGTACCTGCCGGGCGAGCGCAACGAGTCGGTGATGCTCAACGGCTGGTACCAGGGCCTGAGCGAGCTGCCGGAAGGCACCGAGCTGGACCGCGCCTACTGGGACCGCGTGATGGCAGTGAAGGCCTCGGTCAACAAAGAGCTGGAAAACCAGCGTACCGCCAAGGTCATCGGCGGCAACCTGCAGGCCGAGGTCACCCTGTACGCCGACGAAGGCCTGAGCGCCGACCTGGGCAAGCTGGGCGACGAGCTGCGCTTCGTGCTGATCACGTCGGCCGCCAGCGTGGTGCCGTTCGTGCAGGCGCCAGCGGATGCTGTGGCCACCGAAGTCGAAGGCCTCAAGCTGAAAGTGGTCAAGTCCGGTCACGCCAAGTGCGGCCGTTGCTGGCACTTCCGCGCCGACGTCGGCAGCCACCCGGAGCACCCGGAAATCTGCAGCCGTTGCGTCGACAACCTGAGCGGTTCGGGCGAGGTGCGTCACTATGCCTAACCCTGCAGCGGGGCGCTTCGGGCGCCTTGCATGGCTTTGGCTGAGCTTGCTGGTCCTGGTCCTCGACCAGGCCACCAAGCTGTATTTCAACAACGCCTTGACCATGTACCAGCAGATTGTCGTCATCCCGGACTACTTCAGCTGGACCCTGGCCTACAACACCGGCGCCGCCTTCAGCTTCCTGGCTGATGGCGCGGGCTGGCAGCGCTGGCTGTTCGCCCTGATCGCCGTGGTGGTCAGTGCCGTGCTGGTGGTGTGGCTCAAGCGCCTGGGGCGCAATGAGACCTGGCTGGCTGTGGCGCTGTCGCTGGTGCTGGGTGGCGCGATCGGTAACCTGTACGACCGCGTCGTGCTGGGCCATGTGGTCGACTTCATCCTGGTGCACTGGCAAAACCGCCATTACTTCCCGGCCTTCAACCTGGCCGACAGCGCCATTACCGTTGGTGCGGTGATGCTGGCGCTGGATATGTTCAAGAGCAAGAAGTCCGAGGATCCGGTCCATGACTGACACCCGTATCGGCCAGAACACCGAAGTCACCCTGCACTTCGCGCTGCACCTGGAAAACGGCGACACCGTCGACAGCACGTTCGACAAGGCCCCGGCCACCTTCAAGGTGGGCGACGGCAACCTGCTGCCAGGTTTCGAAAACGCGCTGTTCGGCTTCAAGGCCGGTGACAAGCGTACTGTGGTGGTGGCCCCGGAGAACGCCTTCGGCCAGCCCAACCCGCAAAACGTGCAAGTCATGCCGCGGTCCAACTTCGAAGGCATGGAGCTGTCCGAAGGGCTGCTGATCATCTTCAACGACGCCGCCAACACCGAGCTGCCGGGTGTGGTCAAAGCGTTCGATGACGACCAGGTGACCATCGACTTCAATCACCCACTGGCTGGCAAGACCCTGACCTTCGAGGTGGAGATCCTCGAGGTGAAGGCCCTGTAAGCCTGGAGCCGAGCATGCAAATCAAACTCGCCAACCCTCGCGGCTTCTGCGCGGGGGTCGACCGGGCGATCGAGATCGTCAACCGCGCGCTGGAAGTTTTCGGCCCGCCGATCTATGTGCGTCACGAAGTGGTGCACAACAAGTTCGTGGTGGAAGACCTGCGCAACCGCGGTGCCATCTTCGTCGAAGAGCTGGACCAGGTGCCGGACGATGTCATTGTCATCTTCAGTGCCCACGGTGTTTCCCAGGCTGTGCGCCAGGAAGCGGCTGGCCGTGGCCTGAAAGTGTTCGATGCCACCTGCCCGCTGGTGACCAAGGTGCATATCGAGGTGGCCAAGTACAGCCGCGACGGCCGTGAGTGCATTCTCATCGGCCACGAAGGGCACCCGGAAGTCGAAGGCACCATGGGCCAGTACGACGCCAGCAACGGCGGCTCCATCTACCTCGTCGAAGACGAAGAGGATGTGGCCAAGCTGCAGGTGCGCGACCCGGACCACCTGGCCTTCGTGACCCAGACCACGTTGTCGATGGACGACACCAGCCGCGTCATCGACGCCCTGCGTGCACGCTTCCCGAACATCGGTGGCCCTCGCAAGGACGACATCTGCTACGCCACCCAGAACCGCCAGGATGCCGTGAAGCAACTGGCCGGTGAATGCGATGTGGTGCTGGTGGTGGGCAGCCCGAACAGCTCCAACTCCAACCGCCTGCGCGAGCTGGCCGAGCGTATGGGCACCCCGGCTTACCTGATCGACGGTGCCGAAGACCTGCAACAAGGTTGGTTCGACCAGGCCGCTCGAATCGGCATCACCGCCGGTGCTTCGGCCCCCGAAGTGCTGGTGCGTGGCGTGATCGAGCAGCTCAAGGCCTGGGGCGCGACTGGCGCTGAAGAGCTGGATGGACGGGAAGAAAACATCACGTTCTCGATGCCTAAAGAGCTGCGGGTTCGTTCGCTGATCTGATCAGGAACCTGCGCACAGAGGATCATTGGGATTGTCTGTGCGCAGGTCTATTCTGCCGGTGCTTGCCATAAACACACGATAGGGACTGGTGGGTTTATCGCAGACTACAAGCCTGCCGCTCATCTGGGCGTTGTTTGGCTGCATCGGAACACCCAAAGCACTGAACTTCACTTCTCCGCCAGTATTCGCTGTGATTTTCATTGGTCGAGAAAGCCGATGTTCACGCAGTACTTGCTGGTTATGCTCCAGCACTACCCGCCAACCATTCCCCCAATTACCGTCCAACGCCTGCACCAGCACCGGTTGGGATTGCAGCATGGCATGGCTGCGCGCACTGCGCAGTGCTTGCGCCAAATCACGGGCCGCTGCCGCCCGGTGTAGGTCATCGCTCATCGTTGCGTAGGCCGGTATACCGAGCTGTGTCAGCAAGACGGCCACGGCTAAGGCCGACAACATTTGAATCAGTGTTACGCCTCGTTGCTTCACCGTGCATTCCTCCCTGGAAGTGCTTGGCTATAGCTTCACGTTCGTCGGCCAAGCCGTCTAGTCGGCCGGGTTCAGGGCTATTGCAGGAAAAGTCGCGGGAGGTGCAGGGATGCACGCAAGGCAACGGGGCATGACGCTCCTGGAAGTGTTGTTGGCAGTCGTGGTTGTGGCCGTGGGCATGTTCGCAACGGCAGCGATGCAGTTGCAGGCATTGCAGGCTGCGGACGGCGCACGTCGTGATGGGCAGGCCGCGATGGCGGTGTACAGCGAGCATGAGCGGAGGCGGCGATGAGGCGCAGCCAGATTGGGTTCGGTCTGCTTGAGATGGTGATGGCGCTGGCCATCGGGTTGATGCTGCTGGCAGCGGCCAGCCAGCTCTTTACCTCCGCACACCAGACCTGGCGTCTGCAAAGTACGGCAGTGCGCATGCAGGATGAGGCACGACTTGCCTTGCTGCGTATGGCGCAGGATATCCGCATGGCAGGGATGTTTGGTTGCCTGCGGATTAGACCTGATGACTTTGAGGACCCGGCTGCGCGGCAGGCTTTCGCCCGCCCCCTGGAGGTTGAAGCCACTACCCTCAGCCTGGTTGTGGCGGAGTTGTCAGGAAAAACTGGCAACGGTGACTGGGTGTTGCAGACGGACTGCATCGAAAAAGTACGCGTGGATAAAAAAACGGTAGAGGGTTACCCACTGACGTTCCCCATCAGCCAGTACGTCTATCAGTTCCATGGCAATAAGCTGAGGTTCAAGCGAAAAGGCAACTTCCAACCGCTGGTCGAGAATGTGCGAGAGGCGCGCTTCGAACGTGTGCAAACGCCGCAGGGGGAGAGGGTAGACATCACGCTGATGTTGTACGAGCCCACGCTCAAACTCGAACAGCGCCATGAACTGAGCGTGGCGCTGCGCAATCGGGTGCCGGGGCCATGAAGCGTCAACGCGGTGTCGTGCTGCTGTTGGCGTTGGTACTGAGCCTGCTGCTCGGCTTGCTGACAGCCTCTGCCTTGCGTGATGCCTTGGTGGAGACGCGCATGGCCGGCTACCTGCGCGATGGCCTGCTGGCGTTCGAAGAGGCAGAGGCCACATTGCAGGCCGGGGCAGATGAACTGCTGCGGGCACCTCCAGGCAAATGCCAGATGTGCCTGCCCCCGCCACACCCGCACGATTTGACGGGGCAGTGGCAGGGCAGCAAGAGCGGCTACTTCCAGATCCAGCATCTAGGCATGAGCGAGCGCGCTGCGCACATGCCGGAAGGGCCGCAAGTTGCTTTGTACCGGGTAACCGCCGTCAGCCGGCAAGCACAAGCCCGGCAGGTACTGGAAGCTGTCTACGCCGTGGCCGGCGACACAATCCAGCGCATCACCTGGCGTCAAAGACTGAGAGGAGACTGACATGCAGCAAGGCTTGAGCCTGATCGAGCTGTTGATTGTGCTGGCCGTGACCGGCATTCTGGCAGCCATTGCCTACCCCAGTTACAGCGACCAGCTTCGGCGAGCCGCGCGCAGCGAAGTGGTTGGCCTGCTGCACGATGCCGCCTTGCGCCTGGAGCGCCACCGCGTGCGCACCGGCCAATACGCCGAAGGCGACCCGGCCTTGCCCGACGGCACCCGCTATTACAGCCTGCAGGCCCAGCGCGACAGCGACACCTTCACACTGCGCGCCCGGCGGCTGCCGCATGGGCTGATGGCGCAGGATGGCTGTGGCGACTTCCAGCTTGACCAGGCCGGCGTGCAGCGCAATCCGGGTGCTGTTGAACACGGCGCCCACTGCTGGGGAAGCTGAAGGTTGAATGATGCCCCGTGCATCGCGGTTTTACTTCAGGTGTTGGATCGACAGATGAGCAAGCAAGTAGTGGTGGTCGGTGGCGGGGTCATCGGCCTGCTGACGGCATTCAACCTGGCGGCGAAGGTCGGGCAGGTGGTGGTGTGTGACCAGGGCGAGGTCGGCCGTGAGTCGTCGTGGGCCGGTGGTGGCATTGTTTCGCCGCTGTACCCGTGGCGCTACAGCCCGGCGGTGACCGCCCTGGCGCACTGGTCGCAGGACTTTTATCCACAGCTGGGCGAGCGTTTGTTCGCCAGCACCGGCGTCGACCCCGAAGTGCACACCACCGGCCTGTATTGGCTGGACCTGGACGACGAGGCCGAAGCGCTGGCCTGGGCCGAGCGCGAACAGCGGCCGCTGAGTGCCGTGGATATCTCGGCGGCCTATGATGCGGTGCCGGTGCTGGGCCCGGGCTTCAAGCGCGGCATCTACATGGCTGGCGTGGCCAATGTGCGCAACCCGCGCCTGGTCAAGTCGCTGAAGGCGGCGTTGCTGGCGCTGCCGAACGTAACCCTGCGCGAACACTGTCAGATCACCGGCTTCGTTCAGCAAGACGGGCGTGTGACCGGTGTGCAGACGGCTGATGGCGTGCTGGCGGCGGATGAGGTGGTGCTCAGTGCTGGCGCCTGGAGTGGCGACCTCTTGCGTACCGTTGGCCTTGAGCTGCCGGTGGAGCCGGTGAAGGGCCAGATGATTTTGTTCAAGTGTGCCGAAGATTTCTTGCCGAGCATGGTGCTGGCCAAGGGGCGCTACGCGATCCCGCGTCGCGATGGGCACATTCTGGTGGGCAGTACGCTGGAACATGCCGGGTATGACAAAACCCCGACCGGGGATGCGCTGGAAAGCCTGAAGGCATCGGCGGTGGAGTTGTTGCCTGAGCTTGAGGGGGCCACCGTGGTTGGGCACTGGGCGGGACTGCGGCCGGGGTCGCCGGAAGGCATTCCGTATATCGGGCCGGTGCCGGGGTATGCGGGGTTGTGGCTGAACTGCGGCCATTACCGTAATGGGCTGGTGCTGGCGCCGGCTTCGTGCCAGTTGTTCACCGATTTGCTGACCGGTACTGAGCCGATCATCGACCCAGCGCCCTATGCCCCAGAAGGGCGCTTGGGCTGAGGGCCCATGCAGTACCTGTGGGAGCGGCCTTGTGTCGCGATGGGCTGCGCAGCAGCCCCGGGGAATCCCGCTACACAGCTGGAATTGCCGGGGCCGCTTTGCGGCCCTTTCGCGACACAAGGCCGCTCCCACAGGGAGGGCACAGTTAGCGATTTCAGCCGGTTATCGGTGCCTGCAGGTGCCGGCTCGGGTAATGCTGTTCATACACCTTGCACACCCGCAGCACCTGCTCATCGGCAAAGCGCCCGGCTACCACCTGCAGCCCCACCGGTAACCCCTCGCGAGTGAACCCGCAAGGCACCGAAGCCGCTGGCTGCTGTGTGAGGTTGAACGGGTAGCTGAACGGCGTCCACTCCATCCACTGCGCCATCCCCGACCCAGGCGGCACGTTGTGCCCGGCTTCGAATGCCACCAGCGGCAGCATCGGCGATACCAGCACGTCATAGCGCTGGTGGAAGGCATTCATCTGCGCAATCAGCGCTGCCCGTGCTTCCAGCGCCTGGGTATATTCGCCAAGGCCGATCCTGGCGCCTTGCTCGGCAATCCAGCGTAGCCCGGGGTCAAGCAACGCTCGCTGTTCATCGCTCAAGGCACTGGCCAACCGCGCCGCCCCGGCAAACCACAGGGTATTGAAGGTTTCCAGCGGGTCGCTGAACCCCGGGTCCACCTCTTCCACCTGCGCGCCCAGCCGTGCCAGGCGCTGCACTGCTTGCGCTACCAGTGCCTGGATTTGCGGGTCGACCTGCACGTAACCGAAGTTGGCACTGTAGGCAATGCGCAGGCCGCTCAGGTCTTGCTGCTGGCCCATCCACGGCGCCTGCCGTGGCGCACCAGCCAGCCCGTCACGGGCATCGGGGCGGGCGACGCAGTCGAGCATCAGTACCGCGTCGTCTACGGTACGCGTCATCGGCCCCAGGTGCGACAGCACGGTCATGGCGCTGGCCGGCCATTGCGGCACATAGCCGAAGGTCGGTTTGATGCCGAAGGTGCCGGTAAAGGCACACGGGATACGAATTGAGCCCCCGGCATCGCTACCCTGGTGCAGCACCCCCAGGTTCAGTGCAGCGGCGGCCGCAGCCCCCCCCGACGAGCCTCCGGCAGTCAGCCTGGTATCCCAGGGGTTGCGGGTGATGCCGTACAGCGGGTTGTCCGTCACCCCCTTCCAGCCGAACTCCGGCGTGGTGGTCTTGCCCACCAGCACTGCGCCAGCTTCACGCATGAACGCGGTGAAGGGAGCATCGACGTCCCACGGCCCGGCCCCGGAGGTGGTGCGTGACCCCTTGCGGGTGGGCATGCCACGGGTCAGGGTCAGGTCTTTGATCGAGGCGGGTACGCCATCCAGCCGGCCACAGGGCTCGCCCCGTTGCCAGCGCTGCTCGCTGGCGCGGGCGGCGGCGCGAGCACCTTCACCGTCGACATGGCAGAAGGCGTTGACCGCCGGGTTGTGCAGGTCGATGCGCGTCAGCACGTCGTCGACCACCTCGACCGGCGACAGCTGACGGCGCTGGTACAGTTCGAGCAATTCGACAGCGGTGAACTCACCCAACGCGGTTTTCTGGGTCATCTCAACGGGCTCCCGGGTTGGCGGCTTGGAACATGGCACGCAGCAGGACGTCACAGCCGTCGGCCAGGTCTTGCGGCGCGGCATTTTCGATTTCGTTGTGGCTGATGCCACCCTCGCATGGCACGAAGATCATCCCGGCCGGGCCCAGCTCGGCGAGGAAGATGGCATCGTGGCCGGCGCCACTGACGATTTCCATATGGCTCAGGCCCAGCGTGCGTGCGCCCTGGCGCACGGCGTCCACGCACTGCTCGGCGAAATACAGTGGCGGGAAGTCGGCGGTCGGGGTCAGCTGGTAGCTCAGCCCGTGCCTGGCCGTGCTGCTTTCGATGGCCGTGCGTACTTCGTTCACCATGCCAGCGAGGTGCTCGGGGTCGAGGTGGCGCAAGTCGATGGTCATGTGTACCTGGCCGGGGATGACGTTGCGCGAGCCTGGGTGCAGGGTCAGGCAGCCGACCGTGCCGCAGGCATGCGGCTGGTGGGCGTGGGCCACGCGGTTGACCGCAGCCACCACCTCGGCCGCACCCACCAGGGCGTCCTTGCGCAGGTGCATCGGGGTGGGGCCGGCATGGGCCTCGACACCGGTCAGCACCAGGTCGAACCATTTCTGGCCCAGGCAGCCCTGGACAACACCAATGGTGGTGCGCTGGTCCTCCAGCACCGGCCCCTGCTCGATATGCGCTTCGAAGTAGGCACCGACGGCATGCCCGGTGGGCACACGCGGGCCGGCGTACCCAATGCGCTGCAGCTCGGCGCCGACCGACAGGCCCTGGTCGTCGACCTTTTCGAGGGTTTCCTGCAGGCCGAACTTACCGGCGAACACACCCGAGCCCATCATGCAGGGCGGGAAGCGCGAGCCTTCTTCGTTGGTCCACACCACCACTTCCAAGGGCGCTTCGGTGGTCAGGTCGAGATCGTTCAGGGTGCGGATCACTTCGAGGCCAGCCATGACGCCATAGCAGCCATCGAACTTGCCACCGGTGGGTTGGGTGTCGATGTGGCTGCCGGTCATCACGGGGGGCAGGGCAGGGTTGCGGCCGGGGCGGCGGGCGAAGATGTTGCCGATGGCGTCGATGCTGACGGTGCAGCCGGCTTCTTCGCACCAGCGCACGAACAGGTCGCGGGCCTGGCGGTCGAGGTCGGTCAGCGCCAGGCGGCATACGCCACCCTTGGCGGTGGCGCCGAGCAGGGCCAGGTCCATCAGCGATTGCCACAGGCGCTCGCGGTTGACCTGCGAGCCTTGGCCGAGCACGTGCTGTGAGGGATCGATGCGGGTGTTCATGGGCGTTCTCCTTTCAGGCGCTCAGGGCCAGGTAACGGTTTTTGATGCTCGGGTCCTCACGGAACTGCGCCGCGCTGCCTTGGTAGGCGACCCGGCCTTGCTCCAGCACGTAATGGCGGTCGGCAAGGGCATCGCAGACCATCAGGTTCTGTTCCACCAGCAGGATCGACAGGCCCTCGTCCTTGATGCGCCGCAGGATCTTCACCAGCTCGTCGACAATCACTGGGGCCAGGCCTTCGGTGGGTTCATCGAGAATCAGCAGCTTGGGGCCGTTGAGCAGGGCGCGGGCGATGGCCAGCATCTGTTGCTCGCCACCGGACAGCGCGAAACCACCATTGCGGCGCCGCTCCTTGAGCCGTGGGAACATGCTGTAAACGTCTTCCAGCTGCCAACGGCTGGTTTTGCGCACGGCAATTTTCAGGTTTTCCTCGACGCTGAGCTGGCGGAAGATGCCGCGGTGCTCGGGCACCAGGGCAATGCCGAGCCGGGCGATATCGAAAATTTCGCGGCCCACCAGCGGCTGGCCGTTGAAGCTGATCTGCCCCTGCCGTGGGCGGACGATGCCGAGGATGCTGCGCAAGGTGGTGGTCTTGCCCGCACCGTTGCGCCCAAGCAGGGTTACCAGCTCACCGGCCTCGACCTTGAGCGAAACCCCTTCGAGCACATGGCTCTTGTCGTAGTAGGCGTGGATCGAATCGACGTTGAGCATCAGGCGGCCTCTCCAAGGTAAGCGGTGCGTACGCGCTCGTCGTTGCGCACCTGTTCAGGGGTACCCTCGACCAGAATCTGGCCGTGGCTCATCACCGTGATGCGCTGGCTGATCGACATGACGATGCTCATGTTGTGCTCGATCAGCAGCACGGTATGGTCGCGGCCAAGGTCGCTGATCAGGTCGGTCATTACCGGGATGTCGTCGATACCCATGCCCGAGGTGGGCTCGTCGAGCATCAGCAGGGTGGGCCTGGCGCAGATCGACATGCCCACTTCCAGTACCCGTTGCTGGCCGTGCGACAGCTCACCGGCCAGGGTTTCGGCGCGGGCGCTCAGTTTCAGGCGCTCCAGCACCTGGTCGGCGGTGTTCCAGTGGCTGCGCTTGTGCTCGACACTGCGCCAGAAGTTGAGCGCGCCCAGGCCATCACGGCCTTGGGCGGCCAGGCGCAGGTTTTCGCGCACGGACAGGTTCTGGAACAGGCTGGTGAGCTGGAACGAACGGGCCATGCCCAGCGCCACCCGCCCGTGGGATGGCTTGCGGATGATGTCCTGGCCGTTGAACAGGATCTTGCCAGCGGTGGCCTGGCGTTCGCCGGTCAGGCAGTGGAACAGGCTGGTCTTGCCGGCGCCGTTGGGGCCGATGATGGTGTGGATGGTGCCGGCGCGCACTTTCAGGTCAACGCCCGCAACCGCCTTGAACGGCCCGTAGGCCAGCTCCAGCTGACGGGTTTCCAGGAGGTAGTCGCTCATCACAGGGTCTCCTTGGTCTTGGCCTGGGGTTTGTCGTTGGCGTTGCGGGTGGCCAGCAGGCGTTTGCCCAGTTCGGCCAGGCCACCCCACAGGCCACCACGCATGAACACCACCACCAGAATCAGGATCACGCCCAGCAGCATCAGCCAGCGTGGCCACAGTTCCGACAGCACGTCGCCCAGCAGCACGATGGCGCCAGCCCCCAGCAGCGAGCCGAACAGCGAGCCGGTGCCGCCGACGATGGTCATGATCAGGATGTTCTCGCTCATCATCAGGTCGATGTTCGACAGCGGTGCAAAGTGCAGCAGCATGGCGTACAGCGCCCCGGCGATACCGGTGATGGCGCCCGACAGCATGAACACCAGGATCTTGAAGTGGCGGGTGTCGTAGCCGATGGCGGCGGCGCGGGTTTCGTTCTCGCGGATGGCCAGCAGGGTGCTGCCGAACGGCGAGCGGATGACCCGCAGGGCTGCGGCGAAGATCAACAGGAACAGCACCGCGACAAACACATAGAAGTGCCGCGGGTCGGCCAGATCGACCAGCACATGGCCGGCGATTTCGATGTTCGGCCGGGGCACATCGAGCAGGCCGTTGTCACCGCCGGTCCAGCCGCTGAGGGTGTAGGCCAGGAAGTAGGCCATCTGGCTGAAGGCCAGGGTCAGCATGACGAAGTAGATGCCGGTGCGGCGAATCGCCAGTGCGCCCACCAGCAATGCCAGGAAGGCGCCAAACACGGCAGCCCCCAACAGCGCGGCGAACATGCCCCACTGCAGGTGGATCATCAGCAGCGCCGCGCCATAGGCACCCACGCCAAAGAAGATGCCCTGGCCGAACGACAACAGGCCGGTGTAGCCGAGCAGCAGGTTGCAGGCCAGCGCGGCCAGGGCAAAGATCAGGATCTCGGTGGCCAGGGTGGCCGACGGCAGCAGCAGTGGCAGCGCCACCAGGCTGGCAACCACCAGCAACAGCAGCGCCGGGGCGCGGCCCTTGGCGACTGGCAATGGGTTTTTCTCGCTCATCTCAGGCTCTCCCGAACAGGCCATAGGGACGGACCAGAATCACGGCGGCCATGGCGCCGTAGATCATCAGGCTGGCGCCCTGCGGCCAGAGGCTGGTCATCATGCTTTGCACCACACCTACCAGCAGGCCGCCAACCAGCGCACCGCCGAACGAGCCCATGCCGCCGATCACCACCACCACGAAGGCAATGCCGAGGATTTCCGGGCCGACGAAGGGTTGCGCACCCCGTAGCGGGGCGAACAGCACACCCGCCACGCCGGCCAGGCCCACGCCCAGGGCGAAGGTCAGGGAAAACAGGCGGAAAATGTTGGTGCCCAGCAGCGACACGGTCTCGGTGCTTTCGCTACCGGCCCGCACCAGTGCGCCGAAGCGGGTGCGCTCCAGCAGCAGCCACAGGCCAAGGCCGATCAGCGCGGCGAAACCGATCAGGAACAGGCGGTAGTAGGGGTAGATAAAGTCACCGAGGATCAGCACCCCGCGCAGTTCGGGCGGTACCGCAATGTTCTTGCCCACCGGGCCCCAGATCAGCACCGAGGCTTCCTGGATGATCAGCGCGATGCCGAGGGTGACGAGGATCTGGAAGGTGTGCGGCAGGTGGTAGATGCGCTTGATCAACAGGCGTTCGACCGCCCAGGCCAGGGCGGCCACCACCAGCGGTGCAATCAGCAGTGCCAGCCAGAAGTTGCCGGTGATGGCCACGGCGGTGTAGCACAGGTAGGCGCCCAGCAAGAAGAACGCGCCGTGGGCGAAGTTGACGAAGTTGAGCAGGCCAAAAATGATCGTCAGGCCCACGGCGATGAGGAAGTAGATCATCCCCAGGCCCAGGCCGTTGAGCAGTTGGAACAGGTACAAATCGAGCATGAGCGTGCCCTCGACAGCGCGCGGTGCGGCTGCCTGTACGAGTGTGTGTGACTAACGCCGCGGCTTCAGGCCAGGGCGCAACCGGTGTGGTCGACCTCGACGAACGAACGGCCCGAGCTGATGACTTCGGCCAGGTCGTCCTCGTCGCGCATCTGCCCCTGAGGCTTGCCGCGCAGCAGGTAGTAATCCTTGAGTACCTGATGGTCGCCAGGGCGGATCAGTTCTTCGCCGGTCGGGCCCTGGAAGCGCATGCCCTGCAATGCCGCAGACACGGCGGCACCCTCCAGGCTGCCGGCCTTGACGATGGCTTCGAGCATGACCTTGGTGCCGATATAGTCGGCAGCCAGCGGGTAGTTGGGGTTGATGCCATAGGCCTTGCGGGTGGCGGCAACCAGTTGCTTGTTCAGCGGTGTATCGACCTGGTGCCAGTACTGGGCACCCAGGTACACGCCTTCGAGCACGTCGCTGCCCAGCTCCTGAAACTGGTCGAGGCCGGCAGACCACACCATCAGCACTTTCATGCGGTCCTTGATGCCGAAGTTGACGGCCTGGCGCAGGGCGTTGGAGGCCTGGCTGCCGAAGTTGAGCAGCACCAGCACATCGGGTTTGGCGGCGATGGCGTTGGTCAGGTAGCCGGAGAACTCTTGCTCCTGCAGCGAGTGGTAGCTGTTGCCGATGTGTTCCACGCCAAGCTCGGCAAACACCTTGCGGGCGTTGTCCAGCAGGGCATCGCCGAACACGTATTGCGGGGTGATGGTGTACCAGCGCTTGGCCTGGGGCAGCTGGCGAATCATGGGCACCAGGGTTTCGCGGATGGCGCCGTAGGTGGGTACCGACCAGCGAAAGGTCGAGGCGTTGCAGTCTTTACCGGTGATTTCGTCGGCGCCCACGGGCGTCATGAACACGCCGCCGGCCTTGTGGATTTCCTTCGACACCGCCAGTGCCGAAGACGACAGGGTGCAGCCCTGGAAGAAGCGTGCGCCATCCTGGCCGATGGCTTCCTGTACCTTGCGCACCGCCTTGCCGGCGTTGCCTTCGGTGTCGATGACCTTGTACTTGAGCGGGTGGCCGAGCAGCTGCGGGTACTCGGCGATGGCCAGGCGCGATCCCATGTCGGCGTACTTGCCGTAGCTGGCGAAGGCGCCCGACATGGACTTGAGCCCATAGAAGGTCAGCGGTTGGTCGGCGAATGCCCGGTGCGCTCCCAAGGGGAGGCTACCTAAGGCACCCAGGGCAAGGCCTGCCTTGAGCAGGGTACGTCTTTGCATGAGTAACTCCTTGGTTGTGGTTATTAGGCAGGAGTGGCAATGACAAAGCGGGTACGGCCGGGCCTGTGTACAGGCCTCTTACCAGGCGCATCAGTGGTGGTGGTCGAACTCCAGCAGGAAGTTGCGGGCAACCTCGCCTTCCAGCGCGGTCATGTGGTGCTCGGCGTCGCACATGTGTTCATGCATCAGCCGGCGTACAGCGGGTTCGTCGCTGGCGCGCAGGGCGGTCAGCAGTTGCTTGTGGTAGTCGATGTTGGCGGCGGCGAACTGCTGGCGCTTGGGCAGGTAGGCCTTTTTCAGCACCACCAGGTCGCGCAGCAGGTCGTTGAGGAACACCGCCATGAACCGCAGCAACGGGTTCGGGCAACGGTCGGCCAGCAGCGTGTGGAACTCCAGCTCTGCCAGGCGCTGCTCGCGCTGGCCTTCCTCGCTGTCTTCCGGTGCGCTGCAGAAGTCGATGTTGGCCTGCAGCGCGGCGTAGTCGGCTTCGCTCAGCTTGCCCATCACCGACACTGCCAGCTCGACCTCGATGACTTTGCGCAGCTGGTAAACCTGCTCGCCGTCCAGGTGCTGGAAGTGCAGGTAATTGCGCAGCGCGCGGCTGGCCGGCTCGGTACCTACTTCATTGAGGTAGGCGCCGCCGGTCGGGCCGGTACGGGTACTGACCAGGCCTTCGACTTCCAGCGCCTTGAGCGCTTCGCGGGCGGTGCCCTTGGAGCACTCGAAATGCTCCATCAGCTCACGCTCGGTGGGCAGGCGGTCACCGGGGTGCAGCGCTTCGGTGACGATCGAGCGCTTGACCGATTCGACGATCACATCGGACAGCTTCTGGCGCTTGCGTTTGGGTTTGAGCATTTCGCTATTTTTCATATTTATGCGGATAAATAGGATTTAGCGAATTTTACCGGGATGGGTCAATGCTGGCGGGGGGGAGGGGTCGTAATTGGTGCGAAAGGGTCGGGGAGGGATAAGTGATGCTGGGTTCACAGGCCTCTTCGCGGGCATGCCCGCGAAGGGATTCAGGTGATACTGGCTCAGCCTTGGCGGCCAGGGCCTTGTTGCAGGTGTGCCTGGCTGCAATACCACTCATTGCCCTGCTGCAGCGCCCGGTCGTTGGGCAAATGCACGCCACAATGGGCACAGCGCACCATCTTCAGCGGCGCATCCAGCTTCGCCTCGGGGTGCGACTGCTGGCTGACTTTGAACTTGCGCCACAGCCAGAACGCGGCGGCGATCAGGGCGATCCAGAAAAGTAGGCGAACCATGGTGTCCAGCTTGTCGGTTGAAGAAGCCGACAGTCTAGGACGCGGCCAATAAAAAAGGGAGGCCCAAGGCCTCCCTTTCATTTACCGCTGTGTGTCAGTCAAACAGACCAAAGGTCATGTAGCTGAACCAGGAGCGGTCTTTCTCGGCTTCTTTCGGGCCTTCCGGCACGATCGGGTCGCCGTTCTCGTCCTTCGGCAGCAGCTCTTGCGGCATCTCGTCGCGCGCGTCCTGGAACTGCTTGACCACGTCCTGGTTGGCGCGGGTTTCGCCCGGCGGCAGCGGGGTGTCGGTTTCGATCAGGCCCAGGGTGGCCTTGGACAGCCAGCCACGGCCGTCAGACTCGGTCTGCTTGGGCTGGAACTCGCCATCGACCAGGCTCGGGTGGTCCGGGTAGTTGAGCTTGAGGGTTTCCAGGCTGCTGGCGGCCAGTTCGTCCAGGTGCATCTTCTGGTACGACTCGACCATCACCGCCAGGCCGTCACCGACCGAGGGGGTTTCCTGGAAGTTTTCGACCACGTAGCGGCCACGGTTGGCAGCGGCCACGTAAGCCTGGCGGCTCAGGTAGTAGTCGGCCACGTGGATTTCATACGAGGCCAGCAGGTTGCGCAGGTAGATCATGCGCTGCTTGGCGTCTGGTGCGTAGCGGCTGTTGGGGAAGCGGCTGGTCAGCTGGGCGAACTCGTTGTACGAGTCGCGGGCGGCACCCGGGTCACGCTTGGTCATGTCCAGCGGCAGGAAGCGCGCCAGCAGGCCACGGTCCTGGTCGAACGAGGTCAGGCCCTTGAGGTAGTAGGCGTAATCCACGTTCGGGTGCTGCGGGTGCAGGCGGATGAAGCGCTCTGCGGCCGACTTGGCAGCCTCGGGCTCGGAGTTCTTGTAGTTGGCGTAGATCAGCTCGAGCTGCGCCTGGTCGGCATAGCGGCCGAACGGGTAGCGCGATTCCAGGGCCTTGAGCTTGTTCACGGCGCTGGTGTAGCTGGAGTTGTCCAGGTCAGCTTGCGCCTGCTGGTACAGCTCGGCTTCGCTGAGGTTCTCGTCAATGACCTCTTTATTGGAGGAACAGGCCGCGGTAAGCCCGAGGATGGCGATCAGCAGCAGGTGTTTCACTTGCATGGCGGCTTGCGTCCCTTTGACGGCCGCTGTCTTGGGCGGTGCCGTCCTGTTATGATGAGCGCCCCGGCCAACCCCGGGACAAAAGAAGCCGTATTTAACCACAAGCTCGCAGCCGAAACCAAAGGCTGTGCGCCCGCCGAATCGAGCATGTCCGAGATCATTCAACTTAGCGCAGAGGTACCGTCCGATCTGGGCGGTCAACGCCTCGACCAGGTCGCCGCCCAATTGTTCGCCGAGTACTCGCGTTCGCGGCTTACTACGTGGATCAAAGAAGGCCGCCTGACGGTCGATGGCGCCGTCGTGCGTCCTCGCGATACCGTTTATGGTGGCTCTGTGCTTGCTCTGGAGGCCGAGCAAGAGGCCCAGGGCGAGTGGATCGCAGAAGACATCGAGCTGGATATCGTCTACGAAGACGACCACATCCTGGTGATCAACAAGCCTGCGGGCCTGGTTGTGCACCCGGCCGCCGGCCATGCCAGCGGTACCCTGCTCAATGCGCTGCTGCACCACGTGCCAGACATCATCAACGTGCCGCGTGCCGGTATCGTTCATCGCCTGGACAAAGACACCACGGGCCTGATGGTGGTTGCCAAGACCTTGCAGGCGCAGACCAAGCTGGTTGAGCAGATGCAAGCCCGCAAGGTCAGCCGCATCTATGAGTGCATCGTGATTGGCGTGGTGACATCCGGTGGCAAGATCGATGCCCCGATCGGCCGCCACGGCGGTATGCGCCAGCGCATGGCCGTCACCGACGGCGGCAAGCCGGCGGTCAGCCACTACCGTGTGCTCAAGCGCTTCCGCTCGCACACCCATGTGCGGGTCAAGCTGGAAACCGGCCGTACTCACCAGATTCGCGTGCACATGGCCCATGTCGGCTTCCCGCTGGTGGGTGATCAGACGTACGGTGGGCGCTTCCGCATTCCGCCGGCTGCCAGCCCAACCATGGTCGAGGCGGTGAAAACCTTCCCGCGTCAGGCTCTGCATGCGCGTTTCCTCGCCTTGGCCCACCCGATTACCGGTGAAGTCATGAAGTGGGAATCGCCACTGCCGGATGACTTCCTCTGGTTGCTGACGCTGCTGAACGAAGACCGCGAGAGCTTTATCGGATGAGTGGCCTGACGCAGTCGCTGTTGTTTCCCGACTGGCCGGCCCCGGCCTCGGTTCGCGCCTGTGTCACCACCCGTCAGGGCGGCGTCAGCCTGCCGCCCTACGAAACCTTCAACCTTGGCGACCACGTAGGGGATGCCCCAGCGGCGGTCGCCGAGAACCGCCGCCGGCTGAGCGACGCGTTCGCCATCCAGCCAGCCTGGCTCAAGCAGGTGCATGGGCTGGTAGTGGCGGATGCCGACCCGGCCGTGGTGGCCGAGGCCGACGCCAGCTGGACCGACCAGCCAGGCGTTGCCTGTACCGTGATGACTGCCGATTGCCTGCCTGCGCTGTTCTGCGACCGGGCGGGGACGCGCGTGGCAGCAGCGCATGCGGGCTGGCGCGGGTTGGCCGGTGGCGTGCTGGAAGCCACGCTGGACCGTCTGGCGCTGCCGCCAGAAGAGGTGCTGGTGTGGTTGGGGCCGGCCATTGGCCCGCAGGCGTTCGAAGTAGGGCTGGAAGTGCGTGATGCCTTTACGGCGGTGCATCCGGAAGCGGCCCGTGCTTTTGTCGAGGGTGAGCGGCCGGGCAAGCTGATGGCTGATATCTACGAGCTGGCGCGTATTCGCCTGGCCGCCCGTGGGGTGACCGCTGTGTATGGCGGCGGCTTGTGCACGGTCAGCGATGCGCGGTTCTTCTCCTATCGCCGTACCCCGCAGGGTGGGCGGTTTGCCTCGTTGGTCTGGCTGGATCCTCGCTAGCCTGTACCGGCCTCTTCGCGGGCACGCCCGCTCCCACAGAGATTCCACAACTTTGGTACCGGTAGTGTACCTGTGGGAGCGGGCATGCCCGCGAATGGCCCCATCACTCATCCAACAGGTTGACCCCGGTCAACCCCGCTACGCTTGAATCTTCCAGAATCAGCCTTATCTATAAGGTCATCTCAGGCAGGTTTCTTCATAAACAGGCGCTGTCCATCGCTCCGACCTGCCCTTTAAAGGAAGGTACACCATGCGAATAGACCGTTTGACCAGCAAGCTGCAACTTGCAATATCCGATGCCCAATCCCTGGCCGTTGGCATGGACCACCCCGCCATCGAGCCCGTGCACCTGCTGCAGGCGCTGCTCGAACAGCAGGGCGGCTCCATCAAGCCCCTGCTGATGCAGGTTGGCTTCGACATCAACAGCCTGCGCCAGGGGCTTGTGAAAGAGCTCGACCAGCTGCCGAAAATCCAGAACCCCACCGGTGACGTGAACATGTCGCAGGACCTGGCGCGTCTGCTCAACCAGGCCGACCGCCTGGCCCAGCAGAAGGGCGACCAGTTCATTTCCAGCGAGCTGGTGTTGTTGGCCGCCATGGACGAGAACAGCAAACTCGGCAAACTGCTGCTGAGCCAGGGCGTGACCAAGAAGGCCCTGGAAAATGCCATCAACAACCTGCGCGGCGGCGCGGCAGTGAATGATGCCAACGCCGAAGAGTCGCGTCAGGCGCTGGACAAGTACACCGTCGACCTGACCAAGCGTGCCGAAGAAGGCAAGCTGGACCCGGTGATTGGCCGTGACGATGAAATCCGCCGTACCGTGCAGGTACTGCAACGTCGCACCAAGAACAACCCGGTGCTGATCGGTGAGCCTGGCGTGGGTAAAACCGCCATCGCCGAAGGCCTGGCCCAGCGCATCATCAACGGTGAAGTGCCCGACGGCCTCAAAGGCAAGCGCCTGCTGGCGCTGGACATGGGCGCGCTGATTGCCGGTGCCAAGTACCGTGGCGAGTTCGAAGAGCGTTTGAAAGGCCTGCTGAACGAGCTGTCCAAGCAGGAAGGCCAGATCATCCTGTTCATCGACGAACTGCACACCATGGTCGGCGCCGGCAAAGGCGAGGGCGCCATGGACGCCGGCAACATGCTCAAGCCAGCCTTGGCCCGTGGCGAACTGCACTGCGTTGGCGCTACCACGCTTAACGAGTACCGCCAGTTCATCGAGAAGGACGCTGCGCTGGAGCGCCGCTTCCAGAAGGTGCTGGTAGAAGAGCCGAGTGAAGAAGACACCATCGCCATTCTGCGTGGCCTGAAAGAGCGCTATGAAGTGCACCACAAGGTGGCCATCACTGACGGCGCCATTATCGCTGCGGCCAAGCTCAGCCACCGCTACATCACTGATCGCCAGCTGCCCGACAAGGCCATCGACCTGATCGACGAAGCCGCCAGCCGCATCCGCATGGAGATCGACTCCAAGCCGGAAGTGCTCGACCGCCTTGATCGCCGCCTGATCCAGTTGAAGGTGGAATCGCAGGCACTGAAGAAAGAAGAAGACGAAGCGGCAAAAAAACGCCTGGAGAAGCTGACCGAGGAAATCGAGCGGCTGGAGCGTGAGTATTCCGACCTGGAAGAAATCTGGGCTTCGGAAAAGGCCGAAGTGCAGGGCTCGGCGCAGATCCAGCAAAAGATCGAGCAGGCCCGCCAAGAGCTGGAAACCGCCCGTCGCAAAGGTGACCTGAGCCGCATGGCCGAACTGCAGTACGGGGTAATCCCGGACCTGGAGCGCAGCCTGCAGATGGTCGACCAGCACGGCAAGACCGAGAACCAGTTGCTGCGCAACAAGGTGACCGAGGAAGAAATTGCCGAAGTGGTGTCGAAGTGGACCGGTATTCCGGTGGCCAAGATGCTCGAAGGCGAGCGTGAAAAGCTGCTGAAAATGGAAGAACTGCTGCACCAGCGCGTGATTGGCCAGGGCGAGGCGGTAACCGCCGTGGCCAACGCCGTGCGCCGCTCGCGTGCCGGGCTGTCCGACCCTAACCGGCCAAGTGGCTCGTTCCTGTTCCTCGGCCCGACCGGTGTGGGCAAGACCGAACTGTGCAAGGCGCTGGCCGAGTTCCTGTTCGACACCGAAGAGGCCATGGTGCGTATCGACATGTCCGAGTTCATGGAGAAACACTCCGTGGCTCGCCTGATCGGTGCACCACCAGGCTACGTCGGCTACGAAGAGGGCGGTTACCTGACCGAAGCGGTACGGCGCAAGCCTTACTCGGTGGTGCTGCTGGATGAGGTGGAGAAAGCCCACCCGGATGTGTTCAACGTGCTGTTGCAGGTGCTGGAAGACGGCCGCCTGACCGACAGCCACGGGCGCACCGTGGACTTCCGCAACACCGTGATCGTGATGACCTCCAACCTGGGCTCGGCGCAGATCCAGGAGTTGGTGGGCGACCGCGAAGCACAGCGTGCAGCGGTGATGGATGCGGTGGGTTCGCACTTCCGCCCAGAGTTCATCAACCGTATCGACGAAGTGGTGGTGTTCGAACCACTGGGCCGCGAGCAGATTGCCGGCATTACCGAAATCCAGCTGGGCCGCCTGCGCAGCCGCTTGCTGGAACGCGAATTGTCGCTGAGCCTGAGCCCGGAGGCGTTGGACAAGCTGATTGCCGTGGGTTACGACCCGGTGTACGGCGCACGGCCGCTGAAACGTGCCATCCAGCGCTGGATCGAAAACCCGCTGGCGCAGCTGATCTTGGCTGGCAAGTTCGTGCCCGGCTCAGCGATCACCGCCAAGGTGGAGGGCGACGAAATCGTCTTCGGCTGATTTGCTTCACCATGAGCCCCGCATTAGCGGGGCTTTTTTTTCGCTTGTTTACCTGCACTGGCCTCTTCGCGGGCATGCCCGCTCCCACAGGATCTGCGCAAATTTCAAGGGCTGCACCGTACCTGTGGGAGCGGGCGTGCCTGCGAAGAGGCCGGCACAGCCCAGCAAATCCGGGCTTTCTCAGTCTATCTGGATAACCTGCTGAAATTTTTGAAATTTTTGCTTGCATCAATTTCCGAGTGCCCCTAATATACGCCGCGTTGTCAGGCACTAAGCGAATCACCAGCAACATAGGTGACCGCAAAACAACTTACAAATCAGTAAGTTGAATGAAAAAAAGTGGTTGACAAGCAAAACGAAGAATGTAGAATAGCCGGCCTCAGCAGCGACAACGCGAAAGCGAAGAAGCCAAAGAGTCCGAAGCGAACACAGCCTTCGGAGTAGCAAATCGGTAAGTTGTACCGAAGTTCAGTTCCGCGATAGCTCAGTCGGTAGAGCAAATGACTGTTAATCATTGGGTCCCTGGTTCGAGTCCAGGTCGCGGAGCCAATCTCGGGGTGTAGCGCAGTCCGGTAGCGCGCCTGCTTTGGGAGCAGGATGTCAGGAGTTCGAATCCCCTCACCCCGACCATTTTCCGGGTCGTTAGCTCAGTTGGTAGAGCAGTTGGCTTTTAACCAATTGGTCGTAGGTTCGAATCCTACACGACCCACCATGTAAAGAAGGGCATCTCAAAGAGATGCCCTTTTTTTTGAAAGACCCGGGGTGTAGCGCAGTCCGGTAGCGCGCCTGCTTTGGGAGCAGGATGTCAGGAGTTCGAATCCCCTCACCCCGACCATTTTTGGGTCGTTAGCTCAGTTGGTAGAGCAGTTGGCTTTTAACCAATTGGTCGTAGGTTCGAATCCTACACGACCCACCATGAACAAAGGGCATCTCGAAAGAGATGCCCTTTTTCTTTGCCTTGCAAAAAGTGCTGAACCCACAGCCGGTAGAAGAGCAAAAAGAAGGGCCGCATCAGCGACCCTTGGCTTTCAATCAGTGCAGCTTCAGCCGCGGCTCGGTACCCCGGCCAATCTTGCTACCCAGCATCATCAACGCTGTACGGAAGAACCCGTACAACGCCATCTGGTGCATGCGGTACAGCGACACGTAGAACATCCGCGCCAGCCAGCCTTCCAGCTTCACGCTGCCCATCAGGTTACCCATCAGGTTGCCCACCGCCGAGAAGCGTGACAGCGACACCAGCGAGCCGTAGTCCTTGTACTCGTAGGTCGGCAGCGCCTTGTTCTCCAGACGCGCCTTAAGGCTTTGCGCCAGCATCGAAGCCTGCTGGTGCGCGGCTTGTGCCCGTGGCGGCACGCTGCGGTCGCTGCCTGGTTGCGGGCAAGCGGCGCAGTCACCGAAAGCGAAGATGTTGTCATCGCGGGTGGTTTGCAGGGTAGGGCGCACGACCAGCTGGTTGATGCGATTGGTTTCCAGCCCGTCGATGTCTTTCAGGAAGCCCGGCGCACGGATACCCGCCGCCCACACCTTCAGGCTGGCCTGGATCACTTCGCCGTCCTTGGTTTTCAACCCGTCCTCGGTCACTTCACTGACCGCAGCGTTGGTCATCACCTTCACGCCGAGTTTTTCCAGGGTCTTGTGCACCGGCACGCTGATGCGCTCTGGCAGCGCCGGCAGCACGCGCGGGCCTGCCTCGATGATGGTGATGTGCATATCCTTGGGCTGGATGCGGTCCAGGCCATAGGCCGCCAGTTCGTGTGCGGCGTGGTGCAGCTCGGCCGCCAGTTCCACACCGGTGGCACCCGCGCCGACGATGGCGACGCTGATTTTTTCACTGGCCACATCGCCGGCATGGGCGCGCAGGTAGTGGTTCAGCAGCTGTTGGTGGAAGCGCTCGGCCTGCTTGCGGGTGTCCAGGAACAGGCAGTGCTGCGCCGCGCCCAGGGTGCCGAAGTCGTTGGTGTTGGAACCCACGGCAATGACCAGGGTGTCGTAGCCCAGGGTGCGCGCAGGTAGCAGCTCGCGGCCCTCTTCATCGAGGGTGGCGGCCAGTTGAATCTGTTTGCCTTCACGGTCCAGGCCGCTCATGCGCCCCAGTTGGAAGTTGAAGTGGTTCCACTTGGCCTGGGCCACGTAGTTCAGTTCGTCTTCCGAGGAGTTCAGCGAGCCGGCAGCCACTTCGTGCAGCAGTGGTTTCCAGATGTGCGTGAGGTTGGCGTCGACCAAGGTAATCTCGGCCTGCTTGCGCTTGCCCAGGCTTTTACCCAGGCGGGTCGCCAGTTCCAGGCCGCCGGCGCCGCCGCCGACAATCACGATGCGATGAGTCATGGGGATATCTCATAAGGTTTACGGAATTCGTGGCCCTGGGGGCCGGCCGCAAACTGCACGAGGGGAGGGCGAGCGCGAAGCAGCTCATAGCACCAGTCCACTCAGCAGGCGGCTGATGAGACCCAACCCGATGGTCACGGCCACCACCAGCACAAGGAGCAGCCACGGCCGGAAGGGCCTGCGCTCGACTTGGTGCTGGGGGGCTCGCAGATACTCATCGACACGACGCTGATCTTCCGGATTCAGGCGGCTGGTCATGGTGGGCCTCGTCAGGTAGACGTTTGTGACTGCGCAAACGCTACAGCGTTCGCGCAAGCGCTTGAAACAAATGATAATGCTTTCTATCCCTGGCGCCGAGTGTACGCCATCGCAAACATTCGCTGCACTGGATCAAAGACTGATGCCCACGTCGAAGACGATGCTGCGGCCCAGGTTGCCGCGCAAAAAGTCTGGCGCGTCTGGGTGGGCGAACAGCACCCGGGCAAAGGTCGGCCCCACCAGCGACAGTGAGCGCCAGCCCTGGCGCAGGTATTCGGTAGGCGGCGGGAAGTGGGTGTTGAGGTCGAGCACTTCGCGCTTGAGGCTGGCGAAGGCGATGATGTCCAGCTCGTTCAGCTCCAGCCCGCGTTCCCGATAGTTGTGCGCCTTTTTACGCAAGGTCGGTGCCAGGCGCCCCAGCAACTCGGTGGCACTGATGCGCCGGGGGCGCGCTTCGCGGCGTACCAGCTGCGCCAGGGAAAACGCACTGCGCCGGCGTTGCAGCTCTTCGCGCCATTCATCGTTCAGCCGGCGGCCTTCGTCGAGCACGAAAAATACCTCGAACGCGGCATCGCGGAACAGCACGTCTGGCGGCTCCTGGCCGGCCGGGGTGAAGTCCTCGCTGCGGTAGGGAATGTTCAACCCCTGCAACAGACGCTGGCACACCCAACGCTCCCGCTCCCACTTGCGGGCGTTGGAGAGAAAGGCATTGGCTTGTTCGGCCTGGATGGTAAGCAGGCGCAGGTAGTCTGAGTCATCCATGCAGACAAGCTTAGCCGCTAATCGATGACGGTAAGATGCTGTTTAAGCGCGGGAATCAGCCCAGCACCGGCCACTGCTGCACCAGCCCGACCAGGTGCACCAGGCCGAAGCCCAGGCAGATCAGTGAACTGACCACGATAAAACGCTGCGAACGCCCGGTGCCCGCCAGCAATCTGGGCCCCAGCAGGCCGCGCAGCAGGTACACCAGGGTGATGAGGCAGATGGCCGGCAGCAGCAACGGCAGCCGCCCGATTGCCCCGGCAGCCGACAGTGCATAGGCCGACCAGGCCAGCAACACGCAGGCGATGGCGGCGGTGATCAGCGCCGGGTACCAGCGGCCCTTTTCGGCGGCCACCGCCATACGTTCGCCGGCCCCGAACAAACGGTACCAGCGTGGCCCAACGGCGATCACAGCCAGGTGAAGTACGCCAATGATGGCGTTGAGTGCTGCTGCCAGCAGCAGGGTGGGGTTGATTCCTTCCGGCATGGCCAATGCTTCCTGCATCGAATGAGGGCGCCAGCCTACCGCAGCCGAAGGAAACGGAGAATGGGTGTAGACTCGGGTTTATCCACATGGCCGCAAGGGGCATTGCTCAGGTGATCAGCGCGCAGGTGTTGTCCGGTACCACCCTTACCCTTGGCTGGCTGGGTTACGTACCGTTGCTGGTGTGGGCTGTCAGCCGGGTGCGCTGGGTTGAACTGTTCACCGACCGGCGCCGGCAGCATCTGTTGTTTGGCACCGTGTTTTGCCTGTTCGCGTTGTGGCTGGTGAGGCGTGATTTCGACACCGGGGTGTCGTACCACTTCATCGGCATGACGGCAGTTACCCTGTTGCTGGACTGGCCGCTGGCGGTGCTGGGTGGGTTGATGGCCCAGCTCGGTTTGCTGGCGTTGGGGCGGCAGGATTTGGCGGCGCTGGGGGTGAATGGCTTGTTGCTGATTGGCTTGCCGGTGCTGATTACCGAGGTGTGCGCGATCGTGGTCGAGCGTGCCCAGCCGCGAAACCTGTTCGTTTATATTTTTTGTTCGGGGTTCTTTCCTGCGGCGCTCACCGTGCTTGTTTGCGTGCCTGCAGCGCTAGGGGTGTTGTGGCTGGATGGGCGCTTTGCCATGCCGGAATGGCTCAGCGACTTTGTGGGCTACCTGTGGTTGATGATGTTCCCCGAGGCGTTCATCAACGGCATGGTGATCAGTGCGCTGGTGGTGTTTTGCCCGGAGTGGCTGGAAGCGTTCAACCGCACGCGGTACTTGCAGGCGCCGTGGAAGGAAGATGATCGGTGATTATAGGGGCGGCTGTGCCGGCACATCCAAAACCTGGCGCGGTCTCTGTGGGAGCGGCCTTGTGTCGCGATAGGGCTGCGAAGCAGCCCCGGCATTCTTTGAGTTAGCATCAAATCTGGGGCCGCTTTGCGGCCCTATCGCGACACAAGGCCGCTCCCACACGATCTGTGTGGGCCGAAAGAGAGCCTGTTCAGCTTAGTGCCGAGGCTCCAGGTCCCCCGAATACAGCTCATCCTCAGACTCTTCAGCCCCCGGAATCTTGTGTTCCTCAGCCGCCCAGGCCCCGAGGTCGATCAGCTTGCAACGGTCCGAGCAAAACGGCCGGAACGCGCTTTTCTCGTTCCATTCCACAGGTGCGCCACAGGTCGGGCAGTCGACGGTCAATGGCTGGCTCATGGCTGGCCTCCTTTCAAAGTCAGGTAAAAGTGGTGCAGGCGGTCAATCTGCTGATGCAGCGCGGCCAGGTCGCCGTCATTGACCACCACGTCATCGGCATGGCGCAGGCGATCCTCACGGGCCAGTTGGGCCTGCAAAATGGCCTGCACCTGCTCGGTACTGGTGTTGTCTCGCGCCAGGGTACGCGACACTTGCAGTTCCTGCGGCGCATCGATCACCAGCACACGCTGGGTCTTATGGTATTGCCCCGACTCGATCAGCAGCGGCGACACATATACCGCATACGGCGACTGGGCCTTGGCCAGGTAGCTGAAAATCTCCTGCCCGATTAACGGATGCAGCAGTTGCTCCAGCCATTTGCGCTGCGCCGGGTCTGCGAAGATCAGCTGGCGCAGGGCGGCGCGGTCCAGCTGGCCGTCGGCCTGCAGCACACCCGGGCCGAAGCGTTCGACGATGCTGGCCAAGGCTGGGCGGCCAGGTTCGACCACCCAGCGCGCCGCCTGATCGGCATCGACCAGGTGCACGCCAAGCTCGACAAAGTGCTCGGCAGCGGCGCTCTTGCCGCTACCAATGCCGCCGGTAAGGCCGAGAATCCAGGGGGTAAAGGCTGCAGTGGCCATCAGTATCCAAGCAGTTGCATGTAAGAGGCGACTATTTCATCACCCCAGAGCACGGCAATCCACCCCGCAATCGCCAGATAAGGCCCGAACGGCATCGCCGTACCCATGGCATGCCGGCGCAAACGCAGCAGGCACAGGCCAACCAGCGCCCCCACCACCGACGACAGCAGCAGCGTTAACGGCAACACCTGCCAGCCACCCCAGGCCCCGATCAGCGCCATCAGCTTGAAGTCGCCATAACCCATGCCTTCCTTGCCGGTGACCAGCTTGAACACCCAGTACACCGTCCACAGGCTGAGGTACCCGGCCACCGCGCCCCACAGCGCGTCGGTAAGCGGGGCATACAGGTTGAAGGCATTGACGATCAGCCCCAGCCACAGCATCGGCAGCACCAGCACATCCGGCAGCAATTGATGTTCTGCATCAATCAGGCTCAGGGCCAACAGGCACCAGGTCAGTGGCAGTGCCAGCAACGCCTCTACCGAAGCGCCAAAGCGCCACGCCACCACCAGCGACAGCAGCGCGCTGGCGATTTCCACCACCGGGTAGCGCGGGCTGATACGGGTTTTGCAGGCTGAGCAACGCCCGCGCAATGCCAGGTAACTGATGACCGGAATGTTCTCCCACGCGCGAATCTGATGCGCGCAATGTGGGCAGCGGGAGGCGGGCAGGCACAGGTCGAACCGTTCGTGTTGCGTAACCGGTAACCCCAACACTTCTTGTGCCTCACGCTGCCATTGCCGCTCCAGCATGATCGGCAGCCGATACACCAGCACATTCAGAAAACTGCCCACCAACAGGCCGAGCAGCGTGGCCAGGGTGAGGAAGTACGCCGGCTGCTCTGCCAGCAAAGTCCATAAAGTCATGTTCAGATCAAGCTACCCAACTGGAAGATCGGCAGGTACATCGCCACCACCAGGCCACCGACCAGCAGGCCCAGGATCAGCACGATGGCCGGCTCCAGCAGGCTGGTCAACTGGTCCAGCGCCTGGCTGACCTGTTCCTCGTAATGGCTGGCGGCCTTTTCCAGCATCTGGTCCAGCGTGCCGCTGGATTCACCGATGGCCGTCAGCTGCACCAGCAACGGTGGAAACAGCGGTTCACCCGCCATCGCCTGGTTCAGCCCCTGCCCATTGGCCATGCCCTGGCGCAGCCGCAACACCGCCTGCTCGTGCAGATCGCCACCGGTTACCCGGGCCACCGTGCCCAACGCATCCAGCAACGGCACCCCGGCGCTATAGGACGTTGCCAGGCTACGCGCAAACCGCGCCAGCGCCGCCTGCCCCAGCAATTTGCCGAACACCGGCAAACCCAGCACCTGCCGAGATAGCCACAGGCGCGCTGGCGCATGCTGCCGGTACAGCTGGCGCCCGGCAAAACCTAACACCGCAGCCATCACCAGCAACAGCGGCGCAAACCGACTCAGCCCTGCGGACAAGTCGATCACCCACTGGGTAAATGCCGGCAAGGCTGCCCCTACACCCGCAAACAGGCTCTCGAACTTCGGAATCACCTCCAGCAACAAAATCGCCGACACCCCCAGCCCGGTCAGCAACAGCAGCAGCGGGTAGATCATCGCCTTGCGCACCTTCTTGTGCAGCGCCCGCCGCTGTTCCAGCATGCCCGCCAGCTGCTCCAGCTGGCGATCGAGCGTGCCAGACTGCTCACCCACCCGCACCAGGTTGCAATACAGCGCATCGAACCATGCCGGGTGGCGCTGCAACGCATCCGCCAACCCCAGGCCCGAGGCCACATCCTGTTTCAATCTCTCCAGCAACGCCGCCTGCGCCGCATTGCAGCCACTGCGCCCCATCACCTCGAACGCCTGCAGCAGCGGCACGCCGGCCTTGAGCAAAGTCGCCAACTGCCGGCTGAAACCCGCCGGGTCGGCCTTCTCGCGCCGCTTCGGCAAACTGAACGTCAGCCCGCTGGCCGGCCGTAAACTGGCCACCGTGATGCCCTGGCGAATCAGCCCGGCCCGCACATAAGCCGGGCTGCGCCCGGGTGTTTGGCCACTGACCGGCGTGCCGTTGGCGTCGGTGCCATGCCAGCGGTAGAGGGGTGAAGATGAAGTCATGCAAAGGTCCTTTTTCTGCCCGTGCGACAAGCCTGGAAACAGCTTGCCGCGTCCATGCAAGGGCGCGCGTCCGTGATGCTCACTAGAGTAGTTCAGCGAAGATGACGCCCAAGCGGGCAGGGGTGACAAAAGGTGTCTGTTCAGGCCTACTGCGCCGCTGCCGGTTGGGGCGCAACCGACCTCAACGTGTAAGCGAATGAAAAAGGAACTACGTTCATGAAAGGGCAACGCGGTATCACCCTGATCGAACTGATGATCGTTGTCGCGATCATCGGCATTCTGGCGACCATCGCCTTACCGATGTACACCAACCACCAGGCACGCTCCAAGGCGGCGGCCGGGTTGCTGGAAATCAGCGCGCTGAAGACGGCGATGGACCTGCGCCTGAATGACGGGAAAGACGTGGGGGGCGTGGCCGAGCTGGGTGGCCAGCCGGCGACGGCGCATTGTGCGATCACCGCCGAAGGCAAGGCGGCGGATGGCAGCGGGAAGATTGCTTGCACGCTGGTGGATGCGCCGGCCAATGTGGTGGGTAAGGCACTGACCCTGACGCGCTCGGCCAGTGGGTGGGCATGCACTACCGACATCGAGGAAGACCTCGCGCCCAAGGGTTGCAAGGGGGCTTGAGGGTAGGGGATTAAACTAGCGGAAACAGGCGTTTGCGTTGCGGGTGTGAGCAGTGGTACGTTGCGCTACACGCCGGTGTAGCTCAGTCGGTAGAGCAGCGCACTCGTAACGCGAAGGTCGCAGGTTCGATTCCTGTCTCCGGCACCACATCCAGCTCCACTGCATTCCGCTGAATGCTTTGGAAACCCTCTAAACCGGCCTTCTGGCCGGTTTTTCATTTCCACGACCCTCCGTCGGGAACCAACAAAATCCCCAATAACCGGGGGTATTTTTGGGGTACAGCGTCTTTCCTGAATGGAGAACGTACCCCTATGCCACGCCTAGCCATTCCGCTCAGCGACCTCAAATGCCGCACGGCCAAACCGCGTGATCGGGCCTACAAACTGTTCGACGGCGGGGGCATGTACCTGTACGTCGCACCCAGTGGCTCGAAGACTTGGCGGCTGCGGTATTTCAAACCCAATGGCAAGGAAGGCACGCTGATTATCGGCAAGTACCCCATCGTTTCGTTGGCTGTCGCACGGACCAAGCGTGATGAGGCCAAGGCACTGTTGCTCGACAACCTTGATCCGATGGAAGAAAAGCAGAAGGCCAAGATCGCAGCCCAGCGGGCGAGCCTTCTCTTTGAAACCGTTGCCCTGGAGTGGCACGTCGAAATGTCCCGGCGCTGGACCGAGGGTCACGCCAAGACGGTGCTGAGCAGGTTGCGCACCCATGTGTTCCCACTGATTGGCCAGCGGCCTATCGCTGAACTCGACACCCACGATCTGCTTGAGGTCACCCAGCGGATCAAGGATCGCGGCACCATGGATGTAGCCCTGCGTGTGCAGAACTATCTATCCACGATCATGCGGGGTGCGAAGCGGGCGAGGCAGATCACTCAAAATCCGGCGCTCGATCTGGCCGGCTCGATTCAAGCGCCCCGTACTGTGCACCGTCCAGCACTCTCGCTGAACCGCCTTCCTGAATTGTTGAGCCGAATCGACAACTACACCGGTCGCGAGCTAACCCGGCTCGCAGTGCTGCTGACGCTGCATGTGTTCGTGCGCTCCAGCGAACTACGCTTTGCACGGTGGGATGAATTTGATCTGCAACGAGCGATGTGGGAAATCCCCGATACCCGCAAGCCGATTGAAGGCGTCCGCTATTCCACGCGTGGGACCAAGATGAGTGGTGACATTCAGATAGTGCCGCTGTCGCCTCAAGTCATCGAGATCCTTGAACGGCTGCGCAGCTTGAATCGGTTCTCTGAACTGGTGTTGCCCGGTGACCACAGGTACTGGAAACCCTTGTCGGAGAATACGGTTAACCAGGTGCTGCGCAATATGGGCTACGACACCACCAAGGACGTGTGCGGGCATGGTTTCAGGACCATGGCCTGTAGCGCCTTGCTCGAATCGGGGCTGTGGACGGACGCGGCGATTGAGCGGCAGATGAGCCATCAGGAGCGTAACCGCGTGCGCGCTGCGTACATCCACAAGGCCCAATTTCTGGAGCAGCGTCGGTTGATCATGGCGTGGTGGAGTAACTACATCGATGCCAACAGATCGGGCCATGTCACTCCGCATGAGTTTGCCCATCCGGTAGGCGATAACGTCACCGCCTTGCCAAATGGCCATGGCGCATTCAATCGCGGGTGAGCCTGCAAGATCGGCGCTGGCTGCTCTTTCACGCGGGTCCATTCAAACAGGGCTGCAAAGCCGCCCTGTTTGAATGGACCTCACTTTGAAAAGCTAAAAGCCACGAAGTTGTCCGGGGTTTACCACGGAATTCCACCGGTGGATAACCGCCTTTCACGTCCCAACTAGCGCTGAATTTCGACCCTTGACCGGGTTTATCCACAGGCGTAGAACTGGCCGTGCAAGCGCTGTCGATGACAGCACCCCAGGTGGCCCGAATCTTAAAGGTCACGCCGCTCCCGCGGTGGTTCTCCCCAAGGGCGATTCGCATCCGGCAGCTCGCCCGGTCACCCCCCAGTGATGGATGCTCTTACACATATGGCCCTAGTGCGCCAGCTACACGGTACTGTGCTGCCCTGCAGCAACCTATACGCTTGGCCGACTATTGCGCCAACCTGCGCCCGTCTCTTTCTGTGGAAAGAGACGGGCGCTTCTAATATTGCTGCAGCCCTCATCGCATATGGCTTTGCGGCACTCCCCCTCGTGACAATCGGCGTGACAAACGCCGATGTCACCAGCAACAGCGCTGTAGATGATGGTGCCGCAGACCAAGGAATGGACTGCACCTGAGTGACAGTCAGGCATGCCCCGGTCATCGCAGTGCTGCTTGCACCTGGCTCAGGATCTTCAGGCACTGGTCTCGTCAGCCAATGCAGCCTCCACCCGCCCACCGGTAACGGTGTTCAGGAGGCCAGATCATGAGATGCCCTTGCTCCCGGACGTAAGGAGCCGCCAGTCCCGCGTTAGAGGACATCCCCACAGGTCGCAGGGGCCTTGATCCCTGATAACACTCAGCATTCTTGGCGGGATGACGTGGGTCGAGGATTGGAGAACGGACGATGAGGTCACCGACATGGTACTGGTGGGTAGGCGCGATGGCCGTCATTTCGGCTACGGCAGGCAATTGAGCTACGCAGGGCCGTAGGCGTTGAATGACCGTTCGGCGACGGCCACTACGGCACGGTCAAGGCGCACTATGGTCGATGGCAGGTATTCGTATAGTGGGGCGTTCCCGTACCCCATTCCACAGGGTTTGCAAAGGTTGTATAGACGATTAAGGATCGATTATGGGTTGTGAATGGGTGGCCATAATTGGTCAGTGTTAGATCGAAAAATTAGCATCATCATCATGTTATTTTTCGTTTGGTGTTCTTTGTGTTAAGTAGCAATCATTAATCGATTAAGTATTTTTCGCGATTTTTTTGGTTGTGTTCAATTGGTAAATTTTAATTTCATCAGATGCTTTTTCCATAGGAGTACACAATTTCTAGTTGTTGCAACTGTTTAGGATGCTTTCGCTTGGAATATCGATTGGGTGATGTGCTTCACAGCGTTGTGGCCATTTGATATGATGCTGGTATCTTGACAATCCGAGAGCGATCATGGACGAAATTAGAATAAATAATCTTCGTACGTTGAGTGACACTGGTTATATTGAATTGAAGAAAATAAATGTCCTTCTTGGGCGTAATAGTTCGGGTAAAAGTACTTTTGCTCGAACCTTTCCTTTGTTGAAACAAGGCGCTAAGTTAAAATCTAAGTCAGGTGTGATTTGGTTTGGATCTGACGTCGATTTCGGCTCGTTTCATGATGCGAGGTCGAGAACGGCGAATAAGAATGATCCTATTTCGTTCACGTTTGTGAAACGTAATTTAGATATTTCTCCAGAATTACTCTATTTTCAAAGCAAACAGAGATCCCAGCAACGGTTAAGCAGCCGGCTTCGACGTGTCGAGGTAACTGCAAATATTTGGGAGGATGAAAAGAAATTAGCTTCGTACGAATTAAAGGCTGGTCCTAGCGTAGCGACATTTGATGTGCATGGGATGTTTGGGGCAAGTTTTTTTATTGATGGTGTTGATCTCACTTTAGCTGCGCAAGAAGCTATGTATTTTTATCGCCACTCAGGATTGTTGCCCGACATTTACCCTGTTGAAAAATTGGATATCGAGTCAGTCAATACTTCTGTCTACCGGCTTCTGCTAAAGCACTACTCTATATCGCCCGCAACCTTGTCGTTGAGCAGGATAGGGGAGTTGCCGACACGTATACTATTCAATCGGAGTATGTTAGCTGAGCATTTGGATATCGAGCCTCAGCAAATGTCTAAAAACTTTGTCTCATTTGTCCGTACCTACATAATGTGGCGAGATTTCCCGATTATTTGGGAAACAGTCAGGGATGAACTAACGGAAAGCCTAACCCGGATTAGGTATACTAAGCCGTTAAGGGCCTCTGCGGAAAGATACTATCGTACTCAAGGTCTGTCTGTTGATGAGATTGATCCGCAAGGAACAAACCTTGCAATGTTTCTCAATGACTTGTCTGCTAAGGCAGCGGCTGAATTTTCTTCTTGGACGACTAAGCATTTAGGTTTTTCAATAGAGTCGAGAACATCGGAGGGGCATGTTTCAATCTTGATATCTGATGCTGTGAGTAGCAAGACCAATATGGCGGATACCGGTTTTGGATTCTCTCAGGTTGCACCGATTTTGGCTCAGGTTTGGCAGTGCATAAAGTCAAATAGAAATTCTACTCCATTTATATTTGTGATTGAGCAGCCTGAGTTGCATTTGCATCCTCATATGCAATCGAAGTTGGCATCATTGTTCGCATCAGTAGCTAATCGCCATAGGCATATAAAGTTTGTCATAGAAACACATAGTGAGGTGTTCATTAATCAATTTGGTGCCTCCGTTGAAGATGGGGTTATTCCTGCTTCTGATATTGGGATCTATGTGTTCGAGAAATCTAGTGATAGCGGTGTTACGGACATAGTTGAATCTCACTTTGATGAAAAAGGTTTCCTTGAGCATTGGCCTTATGGCTTTTTCGACGCTTGAGGTCCATATGCTTTTTTATCTCGATGCCAGTTTGCTCGAAGACATAACGGTGCGCCCGGTTCAGTTGCTCGAGTTTCTAGAAAATTTGTGTTCGGCCCGTCGTAATGGTCGCCATTTGATTTTTGCAGATAAAAGCACCATTGAGCAGTTAATGAAGTTGCCGGGGTTAAGTCCTCGTGCTCATAGGACTTTGTCTGTTGTGGTCCGAAGAATTAGGGGGAAGTTACCGATATTTCAGGCTTGTAGAGTTTTCATTCGAGTTGTGCATGGTGACCGCATGCTTACTAAGAATGCTGTCGGTGGCAAGACGGAAATCTTCATCTCAATTGATATGATCAATGGTGATGAGTTGTTTGCAAAGCCCAAGTTGCTTGTCGAAAATCGCACCGATGGTGAGTTCTACACGGCACTCGCTAAACTTCTGATAGATCAACAGCGTTCCACCAAGGGATTGATGTTAGCGTATGAGTTAGTTGGTGGAGGTGGAAGTCAGACTCCTAGGGAATATGAAGCGCTTAAGCTGACGGAGTATCTTGTCTATTGTATAGTGGATGCCGACGTCGACTTTCCAAAAGCCCCTTTAGGCGGGAATACGGCGGCGCCAGTATTCAATTCAGAGCTAAAAACACCTAAGGCTACTGCTGATGCGCTAATACTAAACTGCTATTCAGCGGAGAATCTGATACACCCGTTGATGATTAAGTCTGCGCTGAACCTTATGGGCACTGAATCATGGTACCTTGAGATTGAAAAATTTTTTGAGTTGGACTTTTGGCAGTTTCTCGCTCTTAAGGCTCGTAAAACTTGCATCGACTTTGAAGGCGTCTCCGAAAAAAATAAATACTGGGCTATATATAGGCCTTCTTTCGCAGGGCTTCCATGTCCCCCCCCTTGTGTAAAGGACAAATGCTCAATATTCACACCACTAAAAAATACTACGCTAATTAAAGTGGCGGATTACTTGAATAATTCACTTAATGGAGTGCCGTTCCGCATTCCCGACTGCCAAGGTCACGTGCGGAATGAATGGGAAAAAATTAAGGATGGAATCATATCTTGGGCTTGCTCAGGCGGTCGTATAGCATAGTGTGAGTAACGTTTAGGGGAAGGAGTATCTTTCTTCCCCTGGCTGTCATAGTGCCGCATTCTCGAGCGTATTAATTAAGAGTGCCAGTTTTAATGAAGGATATGGCGCGGTTTTGGGGGAGGCATTTCGTCGATTAGGGCCAGTGCTGGCAACAAATCTTTAGGCAAAGCCTGTTAAATCCATTCTCTCTTTTGTCACTATTAGTCCAATTCATGTGTTAACAGATTAAAGTAATAAAAATTTGCTGTCCAATACCCATCGAACGGGAACTGTAATGAATTGCCTGATTTGCGGAATATCTCCAACTATAAAATCTCACCTTATACCAAAAGCCATGGCTCAAGAGGTGCAAGCGGGGAAAGCTCATGCTGTTGCCAATAATCCTGATAGTTATGTTTACACTCAGTCAGGGGTGTTTGAACGCGAGATTCTGTGTGGGAATTGTGACAACAAACTCGGAAATTTTGAAAATATTGCAATCAAAGCATTTCGCAATATTCGTCAAGATGCCAAGAATGCAAATTACGGCGAGTACACTTTGAAGGGGGTTGCAGGTGATGACATCCTTCGATTTGCGGCTGGGATTCTTTGGAAGTATAGCGTTGCATCCAAAAATAATGGAGCAATTAATCTAGGCCCCTACAAGAAAATACTGGAAGGTATCATTTTTCATGATGAGCCAATTCCATCAAGCGTCGATGCTGTTATTTTTCGCCTTAAAACTCATGACACAGACGATGGAGTTTTCGCCTACCGACTGCCATCCCCAGACCGGCAAGAACTTGTGAACGGCTACCGCCTCCTTGTGGGTGGTATGTTTATTTTCATAAAAATTGATAAGCAATCCCCCCAGGGTGGGGCTTTGCAGAGAGGCTCTATACGGGGCAATCCTGACTTGCTCTACACTGTAATGCCGGCCCAGAGTTTTGAAGAGTATCAGCGCGCCGACAAGCTAGCACATAGCGGGAAACTGTCTTCATTCCTAGATAAACAAGGTGTTTAATACGATCAATTATTAGTGGCTGAAATGAGTCAAGGGGGACAGATTCATTTTTGTGACGCTCGCTGATAAAATATAAATCTTGCGCCTGCCCCGCGTCAACGGGCGTCAAGAGGCGATGCTCGAGTCGTTCTCAAAGTTGTGTTGTTCACTCGAACCTACGGCAAAAAATAAATCTGTCCCCTTTTTTGCTCATGAGTCAGCACCTCTTGGTACGACACAAAAAGGGGATCGATTTATTTTTTGAAGTTTCTGCTGATAAATAAATCCGTTCCCTTTGGGGTTTTCAAATGTCCGAAGGGGTTCAGATTTTTTTTACAAAGCTAAACGAGTGTCCAGATTTAGGCCTATTGCTTTTCAAGAACGGACTGCCTTGTTGTAATGTTGGAGTTATGGGCTTGTTGATTCTGTCATTTATGAAAGTGCGTGAGTATGATTGAAGGTCTTTTAGATTAAGGCTGGAATTAAAGTATAGGTTGGTTTTGCTATTCATATACTGAAGTGAGTTTAAGTGGAAGACATCTTTGTCATTGTGTAGTTCATGTGTGGTGCTGTGTTTTTTTCCTATCTTATATTTTTTGTTGTCGTAAAAAACTAACGCAAGTTTCGGTGTTAATGGTAAAAGCATTCTGTAAAAGCAGTCTGTATCTTGTTGGTGCATGTAGACTAACGGGTTGTCGCTAATTATGAATGGTTTTGTTGTCTTGTTTTGAATTATCTTCATTCTCAGGCGCAAGGTTGGTTCTATTTCTTTGTCCGCAATGCTGAATATTGCAAAGTGTGGTTTTTCTAAGCTGAGCGTCATGCTGTCGAAAAATTCTTCGACCTGCTCCTTTGTGGCTTTTCCGTTGGCCGCTTCTAATAGCTTAGGCATTATATCTTGGCGAGTCTGTTTTTTTATTTCATCGCTCGCCAGGGAAACAACATTTTGCACTGTTTCTAATGTTTTTAGAGTGCGAACGTATTGGTATAGAGAAAATATAGTGAGTAGTACGTGTTCTTCGCTGTATGGCTTGATGGAAGTTTCGGGTCTTGCTTCGATTACATTTAAAATGCTTCCGACGCGATTTTCAAGGATGCCAAGTCTTTTCTCTATCTCGAGATCTTTTCCGTAAAAATAATCAATTGAGCATTGTGGTTTGTAGGGGATTGATGTTCGAATTTTATTTGTGTGTACATTGAAGAGGTTGGTGGTTGTTCTGTCAGGGTTCGTGAATCGAGATAGTAAAACTTTTGGTACGTAGTGTTGGTTCTTCAGTTCAGCCATTTTCACTTGGTCTCAGTTGTGGTCTGTTTGAAATTTGATGGGGTGGAAGACGAAAAGATGATGGACTTGTTTTTCTGTCAGGGAGAAGTGAAAGCGTAAAAAATAAATATGTCCCATTTTACGCACCCTTTTGCACATGTCGTGGAGTATATGTTTCACTTAGTCGGCTGCGCGCCATTAGTCCTAGTAATTTAGACCAAGTCAGAGTACAGCTCACTCAAAGATTAGTCATCAGTGCTGCGACGATTGTATCGTGCCGAACCTGGATTGCGTCTTGGTCCCAAACGTTACCTGCGCTAACAAAATTTGTTATTTCCCGCTGTTGGAAATTGTGCTGGTAGGTCTTCAGTTTTTCGGCGAATGGTATGTTTCCTACTGCGCAGTTGTGAGATTTTGATACCAGCAGGTAATTGCCCAAGCAGTTCAGGTATTCGCTCTTGAAGGTTTCGTCGTAGGTGCCGTAACCATGAGGGCTAGCTGTAGGTTCGGTGGTCGGGGCGATGTGCTCCAGCTCTGGGCGCTTGATGTCGTAATTACGTCGTGGTTCGTAACCGCGCTGACCTTGCCTTTCTAGGTGTACTTCATATTTCCAGAGTAGGTGCCTGGCGGTGGTGTGTCTGATCTCCCATTCTAGAGCCTCTGCCAGTTTCTCATTGTTCCAATAAGCCCACCACCCGCTGGCTACAGTTTTGAGATACTCAATGTTCTCAATAATAGGCTCTATCGTCGGTCTGTCGCTGGTAAACGCTTCGTAAGTATCATTGATACGGGATGTGATATCCGCACGGGTGCCAATCAGGCGATGTCGCAATATCAGGCTTTCAAAGGCAACACAAAGCTTGTTCTTGTCCGATAGGGAAAGACCAAAGCGGTAGGCCTTGAGAATAAATGGCAGTATAATCGCGATTCCGCCTAAGCTCACCAGTGAGTGGATCGGAAAGCTGCTTCGCTCGTCATCACCAAAGAATACCGATAAATGCTCAAAACTGATAGCCAGTGAACTGGTGAAGTCTTTTACAAACTGAAGAGGCGACTCTGCTGCGAGCTTTTTCTCAATCCGGTCCAGCGCGCCGCTTTCCCATAGGGAATTGAAATGGACCCGCAATGTGTACTGAAGCACATCATCTTCATTGATGCGGTATTCAATTGCCGAGATCGATTTGTAGATGGTTTCGAAGCGATTCTGGATTTCTTCGATCAGACTGTCCTTCGCTTGCTGGTCTTCGCCATGAAGATGGATGGCATACATGAACTGCGCCTTTACCACCTCAAGATTGGATGGGCGCTTGCCGCGGTTGTTCTGGAAGATGAACATCTGGATGGCTTCAGCTTCATCCCGCACTGGGTGCGTACTGCATGATGCCTGGGACACAGTCCGCAGCATGTCGGTCAGGTAGGTTTCGGGCTGAGCACCCAGCTTCTTTTTGAAGAAGTTGAACGCATTGATGAGTCGCTGAGCAGATGTGGTTAGCGAAGCCGGGGCGACGGTTCTGGACTGGTTGATCACATAATCGACAAAGGTCCGGTTGTCGTAGTCAACCGTCTTAAAGCGGATCTGATTTTCCCGCTTTATCATGTCTTTGTAGCAGTCCTGCTCATCTTCGGTGAGGGCGCGCTTGGCTTGTAAGCATGCGAACAACGCAGCTAGGAACAACGTGATCGTAGTCAGGCGCTGCTGGCCGTCAATTACCCGATACTCTCCCTGTGTCTGCTCAAATAGGAAATGACCAAAGTAATAAGGGCTGCGGGATTTGCTATTGCGATAGGCCTCCAGATCGGATAGAAATACCTGTGTCTGACTGGTGCGGGTCGAACCTTCAGCTGGCGTATCCCAAGAATAAGCGCGTTGATATGCTGGCACGACGATGCGTTTGTTGGCCAGCATGTGGCGAATGGTTGAAGAGGCTTCCACAAGCTATTTCCCTACGGTGGTGGCTTTTTGCTTCATCATCGCTTGAGTCGTGATTTTTTGCATGCCTGGGCACTACATTTATTTCGCTCGGCCCAGTCAGTGTGCCCATGGCTATCGTGGATAGAGCTCACTGGCCAAGCGTTATGCAGCACCTATTCTCGCTGGGTACCAATCTAAACAACCCAGAAATTCCCGATTCGATTCCACAGAAAGCCATAACTAGCTGATTTTTTTATAGATACCCTATGAGGTACATCAAAAAATCCACCCAATTCCAGCCCCGCGAAAACCAGGCCCTCACGGCCAACAACCGTCCGTCTGTCTCCGCCATCCTAACTCCTTTCAGACGCTGCATCATTGATTGATATACAAAGTGAGCACTGATGACGGATCTGCTCTCTTTCCATTCCTTTAGGCGACTTTCACACATCATTCGGTGACGTTTCCTACAGCTTCAACACTTGCCCCACCAAGAAATGTGAGGCTAAATTTCCCCGTCGCGGAAAAAACCGTGACCGGGCGTAGGAACCCGTTGGTAAACTTGGCGCACGCACTAGGCGCCCCTGCACCACAGCTGGCGCTTTTTTTGTGCCTGCCGTGTTGTGTCATGGCGGCTGTGTGTGGGCAGGCTTCGGCCTGGCCGGGTTTCCAAGTTTCCCGGTATTCCTACCCCGCACACAGCTGCCACCCAATCCCGTAGGAAGGATCGTGGCAGCTCCAACTAAAACTTGGAGTTTCATGCATGCTTATCTCAAGTCCAAGCAGGATCCTCGCATTCGCTCTCCACCGTCGTTCCTCGACGGTCCCCGGCGGCTTCACCCTCGACCAAGACCACGCCGTCTCCACGAAGTCGGAGGTCCACCATGACTGACCAAGAACGCCTATCCACCCTCCAAAGTTACGCCTGGACCCTCGAACTGCTAGGCGAGGCTCTGGTCCAGCATGACGAAATGCTGGAATGCGAACACAACCCGCGATTGAGCTTTCGCAACACGGCGGGCATCCATCAAGCAATTCGGATCATCAGCCGTTTGGCCAGTGAGCAGTGTGGGAAAGTGATGGAGCGAAACGGCCAGGATCTGGAGAGTTAGACCAGATCACTGATGAATGACGGGCCAGTCAATCAGCACTGCGGCTGGCCCTCTGCTAAAGGTCGGCAGATGGTTTATTCCTGTCAGGTAGGGTTCACCCTTTGACCGCGAAGCATTCGGAAAAATCTCCTACCTGTCGTTGCAGCCTCGATGGCAAGCGCTTTAGTCTCGGCATTCAACATCGAGGATACCTTGCTATGGAAAGCGCTTACGCCAAAGTCAAAGACCGGCTGCACAATCGTCGTTTCGCTGTCGCCAACAACTCCCAGGGCCTCTCGGGCACCGGCACGGTTTTCCATTATCTGGTCGAAGAGTTTGCTATCACCAGTACCTACCAAGGCGGCCGGATTCGTACCGGCCATCAAGTTGGCCGAGTAACTGGCCCCGATACCATTGAGCTGCTTTACCACTGCATCACTAACGACGGTGAAATTCTCGCCGGTTGGTCACGTGGCAGGGTAGGGGTTGATGAAGCAGGGCGCACTACACTGCATTTCGTTTGGGGGTGGTTGTCGGGGGCGCAGGGTGGAGGGGAATCCAGCTACGTTGAATTGCTTCCCCTTGGAGTGGGCTGAGGTGTCCAGGTCACCACTGAGTAGTGGAAGGCGAGCACCCGGTCTTCCTTGCGTGGTTTCAGCGTTGATGTGCCGTCTACCGTTCGCTGCAGTGTGATGCGCTTCTTGGCCTTCGCAGGATGCCATGGCCACTGACCTGACCGCTTTGCCCTGAAAATGCTGGCCGAATTTGACGTAAACCTTATCTCGGCGAGAGGTTGATGGCCGCAATCCGACCGATTCCAAGCCTCGTCCTCTGTGTGAGGCTAAATTGCTGTGAATGCATAATCGGTAGTGTGGTGCCGATTTTTTTGCGTGTGACGTTTGTAATCAGCAAAATATTGCCGGTTCCTGCCGTGTACACTATGACAATCAGCATTAAAGTGCTGATTAATGGTGTGGCGATGCCGCTCAGACTTACGATCCAAGCTTTCTCTGAGGGTCCATGGAGCGATGCTGCGACGCTCACGGTTGAGAACCCCGAGCGTGTTGCTGATGGAGGGTGCTTTGTCGCATGCGACAACGACTAACTTGGACAAGCGACTCGTGGAGTGGGGACTGCGATGAAAAAACTTCAGCCTGAAGAGCGCGCTCAGCTCGTAGAGGAAATAGTCAAGCGCAACGCGGCGGGGCTCGATCCAATTGGGGCATCCATCCGCCGTCTGCGGCTCGAAGTGACCGGGCTTGACCAAGAGACCTTTGCGGCCATGTGCAAGATCTCCACGAAAAGCCTGTACGAACTGGAGAGCGGGAAGTCGAATCCGAAGCTCAGCACTTTGGATGCCGTGCTGCGTCTCTTTGGCATTCGGATGGGTATGGTGATGACTGCCAAAGATAATCCCACTGCAACGGTCGCCGGCAACAATGTCGGCCAGTTGAAGGCGGCTGGGCCAATCGCTGTGGCCGCGCGACCGGTGGCGAATCTTTTGCAGCCGGCCAGCTCTTACGTGGTGGCCGGACCGAAACGAGGGAAAAGCCCTGCGGCAGCCAAAGCGAAGAAGGAAGTGTCGAGGCCGGCATCGCCACGCGCACGGAAAAGCACTCAGGAACAGTGAGATTGATGCTCGCACTTCACGGCATGCGATCAAGCAGCATCACCTGGCCAAGCCCGGCATTTAAGCTTTCGCCCCAATGGATATTTCTCAGCAGGAGGCCACGCATGTTCAGCCATCCCGTCAAACCGGAAATCGCCGAGTGGTTCGCCACATTCGGGATCGACGCGGTATCCCACAGCGTCTGCTCCATCGACGTCACCACCGAGCCTCCCGAGCACTGGTTTTACAAGCGCAACCAGTTGCGGCCGGACAGCTTGAAGCTCGACCTGTCCTTGACTGCCAGCGGTAACTGGTGGGTCCACCTGTCGCGCCACGACAAGCTGTTCGACATTCAGTGGCGCGCCAACGACGACCTGCGGGTCGTATCCCAGCAACTGCGGTATCGCAAGCTGATCAAGTGGCCACGGTTGCACAGCCTCATGGACTTCCCGCTGTTGGCCGGGCAACTGGAGCAATGCCTGGATGTGCGCTTTCTGCGCCATGCCAATTTCGGCGCACGCCTGCTGGACCCCGAGGCGCTGGCGCAGAATGCCAAACTCCGCCAGTGGTTGGCGCCTTGTGCCGATACCTTCGGTAGCTACCGGAAAATGCCGCCGCAGTAACACGGCGGCCAAGCTTTTTAAATCCGGCTCAGCTCACTGTAATCGCCGCATTCAACACCAACACCACCATCAACCCGACCAAAGCCACGATGGACTGCACCACCGAAATGGTCTTGGTGGCTTCGCCCATGGTCATGCCGAACGATTCCTTCACCATCCAGAACCCTGCATGGTTGGCATAGTTGAAGAACAGCGACCCGCAGCCGATGGACAAGGCCAGCAACGGCAGGTTGAGGCTAGGGTCTGCCCCCGCAAGCGGTGCCAGCAAGCCGGCAGCCCCGACGATACCCACCGTGGCGGAACCGGTAGACACCGAGAGCAACATCGCGATCAGCCACCCCAGGATCAAGGGCGGGAACGCCGATTGCTGGGTCAGGTGCACAATGGCATCGCCCACCTTGGCGCTGGTCAGCATCTCCTGAAAGGCGCCGCCGCCGGCGATGATCATGATGATGGAGGCGATAGGCTTGAGGCTTTTGCCCAACGCATCACGCAGCTGTTCGGCGTCGCCGCCACGCGCCAGTACCAGGCTGGCGCCGGCGAATAGCACGCCCAGCAGCATGGCGATCAGCGGGTTGCCCAGGAAGCTGGCCATTTCCAGCAGCGCATTGCCCTTGGGCAGCAGCATCTCGGCAACGGCATGCACCAGCATCAGGATCGCCGGCAGCAGCGCGGCCAGCATGCCGATGAATACGCCGGGGCGGGGCTGGTTGTCGGCTTTTTCCGTCAGGGTGAACTGGTCCAGCAATGCCTGATCAGGCCGGGTGCTCATACGCTTCGAGATGAACATGCCATACAGCGGGCCGCCCAGAATCATTGCCGGGATAGCCGCCAGGAAGCCATAGAGCATGGTCGGCCCCACCGAGGTCTTGAGCACGGCAATGGCGGTCAAGGGGCCTGGGTGCGGGGGCACCATGCCGTGCATGGCGGCCAGCGCCGAAATCACCGGCACACCAACGTACACATACGCCGAGCCTTTGAAGCGCGCCTTGCCTTCCAGCTTGCGCGCCACGCTGAAAATCAGCGGCAGCATGATTACCAGGCCCACTTCGAAAAACATCGGGATGCCGATGACAAAGGCAACCAGCATCATGGCCCAGGGGATCATGCGGTCCGGGGTGCGTTTGAGGATCACATCAGCGACCTGCTCGGTGACGCCCGCATCAGCCAGGATTTTGCCAAGCATGGCACCAAGCGCGATCACCACGCCGACTGCGCCCAGGGTCTTTCCGGCGCCTGTGAGCAGGTGGGAGACGATGCTGCCGGGCTCCATGTGGGTAGCGAAACCCACACCGATGGACACCACCAGCAAGGCCAGGAGGGGGTGCATCTTCAGGCGCGACACAATGAGCGCCACCAGCACCAGGACACTGACCAAGGCAGTCAGCAACAGCTGTATATCTAAAGGAGTCATGCAAGGAATCTCGGTTGGGCAGGCACTCTGGCGGCACTCAGGATTTGAAGGCGGACGATTCGACGTCGAGAGGAATGGCACTGAGGCCTACGGATGGAGGTTCCGCACACGGCAAATGAACATTGTTGGGTGGGGTATTCATGGAGCGATTCACCTTGTTATTTGGTCATCTATATGAATCGTTTCAAAGTATTTCGGTTGTGACCGGACACTGTCAAGCGCAGGTGGTCGTCTCTTGAGCGATGCATCGAGCCATTACTGTGGGAGCGGGCAAGCCCGCGAAGCAGGCGACGCTGTGGATGGCACCGGCTGTGCCGGTGTTCGCGGGCACGCCCGCTCCCACAGTGATCGCACCAGTCAGGCATCACCTTCGAGTGGCCTTTTAGCCCCGGCAGGCAATACTTCTCTCTATACGCAGGCGTGTTCCTAGTGGCGCGCGCCGCTGGGAGGTGTCTGGTGAACAAACTTTCAATCATAGGTGCCGGCCTGGTCGGCGAGGCGGCGGCGCAGATCATCGCCCGGGATGAGTTGTGCCGTGAGCTGGTGTTGATGGACGTGCAGGGTGAGCTGGCGCAGGGCAAGGCGCTGGATGTGTGGCAGGCCGCTGTGGAGTCCGGCTCCGATACCCGTGTGTACGGCGGGGCCAAGGCTGAAATGCTGGTGGGCTCCGAGCTGGTGGTGATTACCGCAGGCGTGCCGCGCAAGCCCGGCCAGTCGCGCCAGGATGTGCTGAGCATCAATTTGCCGATACTGGATGGCATTATGGCCGACATCAAACAGCATGCCCCGACGGCAACGGTGCTGGTGGTGTCCAACCCGGTCGACGTGCTCACCTATCGTGCCTGGAGCCTCAGCGGTCTGGGGCGCGACAAGGTGTTCGGGCAGGCGGGGGTGCTGGACACCGCGCGCATGAAGTGTTTCATCGCTGAGCAAACCGGGTTCTCTGCACGGGATATCACGGCGCTGGTGCTGGGCGGGCATGGCGACAGCATGGTGCCGCTGATGCGCTACTGCCAGATCGGCTCGGTGCCGCTTTCCCACTTCCTGTCCAATGAGCAGATCGAGCAAATTGTGGAGCGCACGCGTAAGGGCGGCGGCGAGATTCTGGGTTTGAAAAAAATGGGCAGCGCCTGCGATGCGCCGGGCGTGGCCATTGCGCAGATGGTGGATGCCATCGCCAATGGGCGAAACCGCATTTTGCCGGCAGTGGCGATTCTGGAAGGGGAGTACGGGCGCAAGGACATTGCCATGGGCGTGCCCTGTGTACTGGCGGACGCGGGGCTTACGCGGGTGATCGAGTTGCCGCTGGATGCGCAGGAGCAGGCGATGTTTGACCATTCTGCCGATCAGGTGGCGCGGGATATTGCTGAGATGAAGGCGTTGTGAACGAGGGGATGGTTCTATCGCCGATGAAGTGGTCGACGATAGAACCGTTGGAAACAGTGATCAAATCTTGGCCAGTCACTGTGAAAGCTCATGGGCAATGAGGAGTTGACTCTTTAGCTTGCGAGCCGGCCTGGCGGCTCAAAATTTGCTCTGGCGTGGTTACCTTACCGTTGCCCATCTTGGCTTCTTTGAGTGCTTGTCGTAGGTCAGATAGATGTTGGCCTGCGTTGAGCTCAATAGCCTTGGCAACACGTTCAATTCTGATGTCGTGCATTTCATTCCACCTTAATGACCAATGCGGTGACCATCTCGCTGAGTTCGTAACTCGGAGCGATTGAGACAAACACTTGCAATCAGGTGTTTTCATATCACCAAGTGCGAGTTTTGGCTCTATTGATGAGCTAATCCCAGACGTTTCCTACAATCTTGATTCAGTTGGGCAAAGGGTGTTCGAGTAGGTGTAGCGGGATCCACCGAACCCATTTCGGTATGTATGCCTTGGTTTTGCCGCGCTCGAACTGGATACCATCCCAATTGCTCACCCCCATTCATCCAAGCTACCATTGCTAATAATTCCTATTAGCACAACGGCGTCCCCCATGAATGCCCCTCCCAGTGCTCCTGCCCCGGGCCTCGAACTGGAGACCCTCTACCGTGCCCACCACGGCTGGATCCGCCAGTGGCTGCAGCGCAAGCTCGGCAATGCCCATGATGCGGCGGAGCTGGCGCAGGATGTGTTCGTGCGGCTGCTCACCAAACCCCGCGCCTTCAATGACCAGGAGCACGCGCGCGCCTACCTCGGGCGTATGTCGCGCAATGCCTGTGTGGACTTCTGGCGGCGGCGGCGGGTAGAGCAGGCCTACCTGGAAGTGCTGGCCGCCCAGCCCGAGCACCTGGTGCCGTCGCTTGAGCATCAGGCTGTGATCCTCGAAACACTGGAGCAATTGCAGGCGATGTTCGAGCGCATGCCCAAGCGGGTGGCCGAGGCGTTCTTCATGGCGCAGCTACAGGGCATGAAGCAACGCGAGATCGCCGAGCAACTGGGCGTGAGCGAGCGCAGCGTGAACACCTACCTGGCCCAGGCGATGTACCAGTGCCTGCTGCTGGAAGTGGACCTGGACGACGCGCTGACATGAGCCGGGCGTCACTCGACCATGCCGTGCTGCAAGCGGCTGCCGGCTGGTTCGCGCGGTTGCATGCAGCGCAGAACGACCCCGCCGCCAACGCACAATGGCATGCCTGGCTGAACGAAGATGCGCGCCATCGCCTGGCCTGGTCCTATGTGGAAAACATCAACCAGCGTTTTGGCAACCTCGACGGCCAGGCAGAGCAGGCCCGGCAGGTGTTCGACAGCGTTCGCCGTGGCCAGCAATCGCGCCGGGCCGTGCTTGGCAGCCTGTGTGTGGCGGGTGCGGCAGGGGTGTTGGGGTGGGGCGGCTGGCAGCGGGGTTGGGTGGACTCGCCACGCGCCTGGTTTGCTACCTACCGCACCGGCCTGGGCGAGGTGCGGCCGCTTACGTTGGCCGATGGCAGCCAGCTGTGGCTGAACGGCGGCACGGCGCTGGATGTGCAGTTCGATGAAAATGTACGGCAACTGCGCCTGTATCGTGGCGAAATCCTGATAGAAACCGGCAAAGACCCTCGTCCCCTGGCCGTCGTGACGCGGGCAGGGCGCATGCAACCGCTCGGCACGCGGTTCAGCGTTCGGGACCAAGGGCTGACAACCACCTTGAGTGTGTTCGAAGGCGCCGTGCAGGCCACCTGTTCCGACAGTGGTGTGCAAACCACGCTGGGCGCCGGGCACATGCTGGTGTTCGACGCGCAGCAGGCCGGCGCGTCGGCGGCTGCACAGGCCTTGCGCCAGGACTGGAGCCGTGGCGTGCTGGTGGCGGAAGACATGCCGCTGGGCCAGGTGGTCGATGTGCTGCGCGACTACCGCCGTGGCCACCTTGGCATTGATCCCGCGCTGAACAGCTTGCGCGCCGTGGGTACCTTCCCGTTGCAGGACACCGACCGCACCCTGGCCATGCTCGAACGTGCGTTGCCCATTCGGGTGGTGCGCACCTTGCCTTGGTGGGTCTCGATCGAAGCACGCTGAAAAATTTTCAAAATTCTTTTTCTGGTTTTGAGGTGCTCATGCGCTTGGTGGGATGACGCTACTTCATCCTGCTTCCGGAAGGACCCCTTTCATGCTGCTTCGCGACTCTGCTTCCCTGCGCCGTCATCCACTGGCCCTTGCCATTCTCCTTGCCCTTGGCGGCCATGTTGCCGCTGCCCAGGCCGACAACACCGGCGCAGCGGCGCAAGGCGTGGTGTTCGACATCCCGGCCGGGCCGCTGGCGCGGCAACTGAACCTGCTGGCCAGCCAAGCCGGGTTGTTGATTGGCGGCGATGCCACGCTCACGGCCAACAAGCAGAGCCAGGTGGTGCACGCCACCAGTGTGGAGCAGGCGCTGGCGCAAATGTTGGCCGGCAGCGGTGTGGAAGCCGTGCGCACGGGCGAACGGGAGTTTCAGCTGGTGCGCCAGGCCGAGGCGGCGGCAGGCGCCGTGACCCTGGGTAGCACCACCATTTCCGGTCAGGGCCTTGGCGATGTGACGGAGGGCACGGGGGCTTACGCCACGGGCCGTTCGTCCACCGCCACCAAGCTGCCGATGAGCCTGCGCGAAACGCCGCAGTCGGTCACCGTGGTCACCCGCCAGCGCATGGATGACCAGAACATGAAAAACCTCGATGACGTGATGCGCAATGCCACCGGCATCACCATCATCAAGAACGGCAGCGAGCGCTCGCTGTACCAGGCGCGCGGGCAGACAGTCGAAAACCTGCAGATCGACGGTGTGCCGACCAACATCGGCAACCCGTACTCGATGGACACCATCTCCAAGCCCAACACCGACATCTACGATCGCGTGGAAGTGGTGCGCGGCGCCACCGGCCTGATGGAAGGGGCGGGCAACCCGTCAGCGTCCATCAACCTGATTCGCAAGCGGCCCACGGCCGAGCGCCAGGCGTTGATCGAAACATCGGTCGGCTCGTGGGACGACTACAAGACCATGGTCGACCTGTCGGCGCCGCTGAACGAAGCGGGTACCCTGCGCGGTCGCTCGGTCATTTCGTACAACAATGCCAACAGCTATCTGGACACCGCCCAGAAAGAAAACCAGCTGTTCTACGGCATTATCGAAGCCGACCTGAATGAGTCGACCCTGGCCACCTTCGGTTTCACCTACCAGAAGGAGCGCAACTCCGGTTACGACTGGTCGGGCCTGCCCAGCCAGGAGAGCGGCGCGTTCTACCCGATTTCGCGGTCCACGTCGCTGACTGGCGACTGGAACCACCTGGACAAGCGCAATACCACCCTGTTTGCCGATATCCAGCACACCTTCGCCAACGGCTGGAAGGGCGTGGTGGCCGTGAACCAGATGTGGGCGAAATCGGACTTCCTGGGTAACTACACCTACCCGGGCGGTGGCACTGACCTGTTCACCCTCAACCCGCGCCACTTTCGCTTCGATGACACCCAGACCAGCATCGACGGCTACTTCACCGGCCCGTTCCAGCTACTGGGTCGCCAACATGAGCTGATCGTGGGCGGCAACTGGAACAAGGACGACTTCGACTATCACGGCGGGCGCGATGCCACTTACAGCTACATCGTCGACATGAACAACCTGGCGGCGTTCGACCCGCCCAGGCCGACCGGCCTTAACGTCAACCAGTGGCAATACAACCGCACCCAAGAGCAGAAGGGCGTGTATGCGGCCAGCCGGTTCAGCCTTACCGACAGCACCACGTTCATCCTCGGCAGCCGCTGGAGCTGGTACAGCCACGATTCGCTGGACGACACCAATGGCAAGCGTGAGCCCACAGACTATAAGCACTTCTCCAAGAGTGGCGAAGTCACCCCGTATGCGGGCCTGGTGCAGGACCTGAGTGAAAACTGGTCGGCCTATGCCAGCTATACCGAAATTTTCAAACCGCAGAGCTCGGAGGACGTGAATGGCAACACCCTGCTCCCGATGACCGGCAGCAATTACGAGATCGGTTTGAAGGGGGAGTTCCTGGACAAGCGCCTGCAAACCTCCATCGCGCTGTTCCAGTCCGACCAGACTGGCCGTGCCGAGCGGGTGACCTGTGCGCAGACCTTTGCTTGCTACCGTGCATCCGACAAGGTGCGCAACAAAGGCATCGAGCTGGAGCTGACCGGTGAGGTGTTGCCGAACTGGAACGTGTCGGCGGGCTACACCTATACCCAGTCCAAATACATTGCGGGTGAGCAGAAAGGCGAAGACTTCAACGGCGCCTCGCCACGCCACCTGTTCAAGGTCGCGACCGATTACCGTCTGCCAGGTGCGCTCAACCAGCTGCGTGTAGGCGGCAGCTTCTATGCGCAAAGCAAGATGACCCAGACCGAGGTTGGCGAAGACTACAAAATCCAGCAGGACGCCTACCACCTGACCAACCTGCATGCGATCTACGAGATCAACAAGAACCTTGAGGTGCAGTACAACCTGGATAACGTGTTCGACAAGAAGTACTACCAGACCCTGGGCAACCCCAACTACTGGAACTTCTACGGCGAGCCGCGCAATTTCAACCTGGCGCTGCGGGCCAGGTTCTAACGGTGTAGCTGAAGTAAGCACATAACCTGTGGGAGCGGGCGAGCCCTAATGCCTGTCAGTTAAGCCAATTGGGTCTGCTGCGCAGCCCATCGCCGGCAAGCCAGCTCCCACACCGACTGCATCGCACTCAAGCCATGCGCTGTACCTGTGGGAGCCTGGCTTGCCGGCGATGGGGCGCAAAGCGGCCCCAATAACCTTAACTGACTGGCATTAGGGCGAGCCCGCGAACACCGGCGCAGCCGGTGCCATCCATCGCGTCGCCTGCTTCGCGGGCATGCCCGCACACAATGTCTACGCTTGCGATAAATTCTCAACAACGCTAGCATCGCCGCTCCAGCCACCCCAGCACACGCGCCAGTCCATGTCCGACGAGCAGGAAGCCCGCAGTCTGTCGCTGCTCTACCAACGGCACCGCAACGAATTGCTGGCCTTCCTCACCCGCAAGGTGCGCTGCCGCGAAACGGCCCGGGACTTGCTGCAGGACGCCTTCGTGCGCCTGCTGCACAGCGAGCACGGCCAGGTTGGCAACCTGCGCGCGTTCCTTTACCGCATCGCCACCAACCTGAGCATCGACCACGCCCGCCGTACCCAGGTGCGTGGGGTGAACGACGAGCAAGCGCTGGACCAGTTACTGACCGATACCACGCCCGAGCGCAGTGCGATGGCGGGCAACACGCTGGCGCATCTGGAGCGGTTGATCGATGGCTTGCCATCGCCCACCCGTGAGGTGTTTCTGCTGGCCCGGGTGGAGCAAATGAGCTACAAGGACATCGCCACGCGGCTTGGCATCAATGAGCGCGCCGTCGAGCGGCATTTGAACAAAGCCCTCAGCCACTGCGCTGCCGCCGCGCTGGATGCCCGCATCAAGACTGAATCGCCATGACCGTCTCTCCCGACCACGACCCTATCGCGCACCAGCAAGCCCTGGACTGGTTTACCCGCCTGCGCGCCGAAAACCCTGGCAGCGAAGAGCATGCGGCGTTCGAGGCCTGGCGGCTGCAACCACAAAACGCACGGGCATATGCCGAGGTGGAGCAGCTGTGGCAAACCCTTGAACTGCCCGCACACCGGGTGCGCAAGGCCGACCGTGCCAAGGCCGGGCGTTGGCCGCGTTACGCGGCTGCTGCCTGCCTGCTAGTGGCCGCTGGTGCGGTCTGGCTGTCGGTGCCGGCGTTGCAGGGCTTGGGCAGCGACTACGCCACGCTGGCGGGCGAGCGCCGCGAGGTGCTGCTGAACGATGGCTCCCGCCTGTGGCTGGACAGCGCCAGCGAGGTGGATGTGGACGTGCAGGGCGCTACACGCACCGTGCGGCTGCGCCAAGGGCGGTTGTTTGCCGATGTGGTGCACGACGGTCGGCCATTCGTGGTGCACGTCGACGAGGCCAAGGTTGAAGTGCTGGGCACGCGCTTTTCGGTCAGCCGCGCAGCGGCAGGTGATGAGGTGGTATTGCTCAGCGGCCGGGTGCAAATCAGCACGCCGGCACAACAGCAATTGCTCGCTCCGGGGCAACGCCTGGAAGTACAGGGCGAGCGGGTAAGCGCGCCGGAAACGGTTGATGCCGAGCGCCTGCTGGCCTGGCGCACCGGGCAGCTGCGGGTGCGTGAGGTGCCGTTGCAACAGGTGCTGCAGCAACTGGCCGGTTACCAAGGCAAGCGCCTGGTGTTGCTGAACGAACAGGCCGGGCAGCGGCTGGTGAGTGGCAGTTTCAACCTGGACAACGCCGACAGCGCCCTGGATGCCTTGGTCAGTAGCCAACAACTGCAAGCCCACCCGTTGCTGGGGCATTGGCTGATCATTCGATAATTTTTTTTACCCGCGCGGGGATTACCGATTCTGCTGCGTCACACCCCACACATAAGAAATATTTGCATTTGCATTTTTCCGGGGAGTACACATGCAGCACCCACGCGATTCTGTTTTCAACCGCCGCCCATTGGCCAGTGCCGTGCTGGCGGCCAGCTTTTTCTCTGCATTGCCCGGGTTGCCAGTGCAGGCTGCCGAGGCAAACGCTGCGCAGGCGCAGAGCCAACGTTTCAGTTTTAACATCCCCGCCCAGGCACTGGCCGATGCGCTCGATGCGTTCAGCGCGCAAAGCGGCTATCAGGTGATTTACAGCGCCAGTGAAGTCATGGGCCAGTCATCCTCTGCGGTGCTGGGCCAGCTCAGCGCGGGCGATGCCATTCGCACCCTGGTGGCCGGCAGCAATGCGCAGCTCAGCCAGCCCAATGCCAGCAGCTTCGTCATCACCTTGCCAGCCCGCGCGGGTAACAGTGTGCAGCTGGAGACCTTGAGCATTTCCGGCAAGGCGCCGGGGTCGACTACCGAGGGCACCGGGCTGTACACCACGTATTCCTCCAGCAGCTCCACGCGCCTGAACCTGACGCCGAAGGAAACCCCGCAATCGCTGACGGTCATGACCCGCCAGCGCCTGGATGACCAGAAGCTCACCACCCTCAACGAGGTGCTGGAGCAGACGCCAGGCATCACCGCGTCGCATACCAGCATCGGCGCCGAGAACAACACCTACTGGTCGCGTGGCTTCCAGATCAACAACTTCGAAATCGACGGTGTGCCGACTTCGTCGCGCATCGACAACTCCACCCAGTACACCGCCATGTACGATCGGGTCGAGATCGTACGGGGCGCCACCGGGTTGATCAGCGGCACCGGCACGCCTTCGGCGACCATCAACCTGATCCGCAAGCGGCCCACCTTCGAGCCGCAGTTCAGCGTCACCGCCGAGGCCGGTAGCTGGGACCGCTACGGCCTGGGCTTCGATGCTTCGGGGCCATTGACCGAAACGGGCAATGTGCGCGGGCGCCTGGTGGTGGACTACAAGGACCAGAAGTACTGGGTTGACCGCATGTCGTCGGATGCCGCGCTGGTGTATGGCATCACCGAGTTCGACCTGGCGGAGTCTACCTTGCTCACCTTGGGTTTCAGCTACGCCAACACCCACACCAACTCGCCGCTGCGTGCGGGCTTCCCGGTGTATTTCAGCAATGGCCAGAAAACCGACTTCCCGCGCTCGACCAACAGCTCGCCTGACTGGGCCTATTACGACCGCAAGGTGACCAACCTTTTCGGCTCCATCGAGCACACGTTCGACAATGGCTGGAGCGCCAAGGTCGAACTCAGCCACACGCAAAACTCCTTCGACCAACTGACCAACTACCTCAACGGCAGCATCGACCAGCAGACCGGCGCCGGTGCCTACATGTACCCCAACCGCTGGTCCGGCACCCCACGGCAGAACACACTGGACGCCTACGTCACCGGCCCCTTCAGCCTGTTCGGCCGCGAGCATGAGCTGATCGTTGGTACCACCCTGTCTCGCTACCGCGAGCACACCCCGGAGCGGGGCGGCTGGTACGGGCCATGGACCGGCTATGACGGCACCATCGACAACTTCTTCACCTGGGATGGCAGCGGCCCACGCCCGGACACCACCCCGGTGGGCAAAAGCCTGATCGACGAAAACCAGTACGCGGCCTACCTGACGTCGCGCTTTCATATCACCGACAACACTCACCTGATCCTCGGCAGCCGGGTGACCGACTGGAAGCGCGAGAACGAGAACATCAGCTACAGCGGCACCAGTACCAAGGACAGCCAGAACCGGCATGGCATCTTCCTGCCGTACGCCGGGCTGGTCTACGACCTGAACGACACCTGGTCGCTGTACGGCAGCTACACCAAAATCTTCAACCCGCAGCAATACGGCATGAAGGACATCAACAACAAGGCGCTGGATCCGCAGGAAGGGGTAGGCTACGAGGTAGGGGTGAAGGGCAGCTTCAACGACGACAAGCTCAATGCCAGCCTGGCGCTGTTCAAGATCGAGCAGGACAACCTGGCCGTGTACCTGCGTGACCCGGATATCTACACCCTTGAGCAGGGCACTACCACTGAAGGCGTTGAGTTGTCGCTGGATGGCGAATTGGCCGAAGGCTGGCAGGCCATGGCCGGTTATGCCTACAGCGTCAGTACCGACCAGGACGACCAGCGCATCGTCACCAATATCCCGCGCCACAGCGTGAAAACCTTCACCACCTACCGCCTGCCGGGCGCCTTGGACAAGCTGACCGTGGGCGGCGGCGTGAACTGGCAGAGCAAGTATGGCCAGGACCTGCGCACTTTCACCCAGGGCAGTTACGCAGTGGTGAACCTGATGACGCGGTATGACGTTACCCGCGACCTGAGCGTGAAGCTCAACCTCAACAACGTGTTCGACAAGACGTACTACGGCTATGCCGACAGCTGGGTGGTGTATGGCGAACCGCGCAATTTCATGACCAGTGTGGAGTACCGGTTCTGATTGGCAGCCGGTAACGACGGGGGAGGGCGGCGTGTGCTTGCCCCGTTGTAAATGAAAACCCTTATCGTTAAAGTCAGCGGCTTCCTCCCCGTCCGGGTCGCACCCAAGCATGAAGACCGAAGAGCTGGAACTGGCTTTCAAGACCCATGCGGGGGAGTTGCGCGCGTTCCTGTACCGGCAGTTGCGCAACACCGACACAGCGGCCGACCTGGTGCAGGAAACCTACCTGCGCATGCTGCGTCAGCCGCCCCGTGGCCCGGTGCTTAACCTGCGCAGCCTGCTGTTTCGCATTGCCCGCAACCTGGTCATCGATCACACCCGCAGCCGTGGCACGCGGGGGCAGCATGACGAGGGCATGGCCTATCTGTACGAAGTCACTGGCGAGAGCCCAGAACCCTTTGCCGAAGTTGCTGCCCGGCGTGAGCTGGCGTTGATGGCCGAGGCGTTGCAGCGCCTGCCGCCGCGCTGCCAGGAGATTTTTCTGCTGTGCCGCCTGGAAGGCATGGCGCACAAGGCGGTAGCCGAGCAGTTGGGCGTGTCGGTGAGTACGGTCGAGAAGCAGCTGGCCATAGCGCTGGACTTTCTGGGCCAGAGTTTGCAACGTTGACGGTCATGCACAAGCCATCCGCTCCTCTCGACCCTTCACTTGACGTACGTCGGGCTGCCCAGGCCTGGGTGGTGCGCTTGACGTCGGGGCATGTGCAACCTGGCGATGTGGAGGCGGCGCGGGCCTGGTGCGCGCAGGCGCCGGAGCATCAGCAGGCATTTGTCGAAGCGCGGCGGCTATGGGCCTTGAGTGGGCAGATGCAGGCGCCGTTGCGTCGGCGTACGCCGGCTCGGCAGTGGGCACTGGCCAGTGCGGCTGTGCTGGTGCTGGGCGTCGGCCTGGCGCTGGCCTGGCAGGGGCAGTGGGGGGCGGATTATCGGACCGGGGTAGGCGAGCGCCGGGTTGTTGCGCTGAGTGATGGCTCGCGCATCAGCCTGGATGCCGAATCGGCGGTGGACGTCGAGCTGACTGCCGGGGCGCGGCGCATCACTTTGCGCAAGGGCGAGGCGGTGTTCGACGTGGCGCATGACCCGGCTCGGCCGTTTACCGTGCAGGCGGGGGAGGTGCAGGCAGCGGCGTTGGGCACTGTGTACGCAGTGAGCCGCGAGGGCGCGGCGGTGGATGTGGTGGTCAGGCGCGGGCGGGTGGCAGTCAGCGATGCGCAGGATCGGGTTGAGCTTGCTGCCGGTGAAGCGGTGGGGCGGGGGGCTGGGCGGTCAGGCAGCAAACATCGGGTGGATGTGGACAGTGCATTGGCCTGGCAAGAGGGGCGGCTGGTATTCGAGCAGGCCCCACTGGCGCAGGTGTTGAAAGCGCTGGAGCGCTATCGGCCGGGGTGGCTGGTGATCGGCGACGAACAATTGCGTGGCTTGAAGGTGAGCGGCACGTTCCGGCTGGACCGGCTGGATGAAGGGTTGGCGACCTTGGAGCAGGCCTTTCCGTTAAGTATCCGGCGCTACTCGGCGTATTTGCTGGTATTTGAGGCGCGTGACTGACTAGCGGTGGATGGCACCGGCTTTGCCGGTGCCATCCCTTAATCGGTATCAAAACTATTTTTACGGGTCTGCTGCAGTCATCCGTCATCCCCTTTCAAAAACGAATGCTTCGTATTTGAAAGGGGGAGTGTTGATGATCCAAGGCCAATTCCGCAGGGCGTCGATGACGTCGTTTTCGCTGCTGTGCGCGCTGCTGCCAGGCCTGGCCCTGGCTGAACCACGTGAGTTCGACATTGCCCCGCAGCCGTTGGCCAGCGCGCTCAATCGCCTGGCCGCGCAGGGCGGGCTGCAGGTGATCTTCGATGGCAACCTCGTGCAGGGCAAGAGCAGCCGCGGCATCAGTGGCAGGCATGAACCGGAAGCAGCACTGTCCGAATTGCTGCAAGGCAGTGGCCTGACCTGGCGCTCCACCGGCAGCGCCAGTGTCACCCTGGAGCCCGCCGCGCAATCGTCCGGCGCGCTGGAGTTGGGGGCGACCTCGATCGTTGGCCAAGCCTACAGTTCGGTCAGCCCGGACGATGGCTACGTGGCCAAACGTTCGTCGGTCGGCAGCAAGACCGACACCCCCTTGATCGAAACCCCGGCTTCGGTCTCGGTCATCACCCGCGAGCAGATCGAGGCCCAGCAGCCCAAGACCGTGGCCCAGGCGCTGCGCTATACTCCGGGCGTCAACACCGAGCTGGCCGGCCCGCAGTTCGTCGTCGATCAATTGTCCATCCGCGGTTTCCAGCAGGGCACCGGGCGCATGTTGCGCGACGGCACTCGCACCTTCCTGCCGGAGTTTCTCGGTTGGGACGCGCCAGAGCCCTACGGCCTGGAGCGCATCGAGGTGCTGCGCGGTGCCAGCTCGGTGCTGTACGGTGCTTCGGACCCAGGCGGGCAGATCAACCTGGTGAGCAAGCGCCCCACCCAGCAGCCTTTGCACGAAGTGCAATTGCAGGCAGGCAACCTGAACTACCAGCAAGGCGCGTTCGACCTGGGTGATGCGCTGGATGACGAAGGCATCTGGAGTTATCGCCTGACCGGCCTGTTCCGCGAAACCGATGCCCAGACCGATCACATCACCAATCGCCGGCAGTACATCGCCCCGGCGCTCAGCTATCGCCCCAGTGCCGATACCGAGCTCACTCTGCTTGGCGAATACCAGCGCCAGACCGGTAACTTCGCCAACGCGCTGCCCGCCAGCGGTACCGTGTTCCGCGATGCGCGTGGTCGACTGGACCGCGACACCTACGTGGGCGACAGTGCCTACGACTTCATGACCAACGAAAAAACCTCGCTGGGCTATGTGTTCGAGCACCACTTCGACGAGGTGTGGACCCTGCGCCAGAACGTGCGCTACAGCAACTACCGGCAGGCCAGCAGCGAGATCGCCCTGTTCGGCCCGGTTGGCGGTGGGCAGTATTCGCGTTACAGCGACCAACGCAAGGGCGATGGCCGCCTGTTCACGGTGGACACCCACGTCCAGGCCAACTTCGCTACCGGGCCGGTGGAGCACACGCTGCTCACGGGGGTGGACTACAACAACGGCAAGTTCGACCAGCAGCAGTCGCTGGACTTCATCCTGCAAAGCTTCGACCCGTTCCAGCCGGTGTACGGCCAGCCGCTGAGCACGGTGCCGTTCAGCTTTGCCAGCTATGAGCAAAAACTGTCCCAGACCGGTGTGTACCTGCAGGACCAGTTGCGCATCGACAACTGGGTGTTGCTGCTGGGTGGCCGCTACGACTGGGCGGCCAACCAGAAGGACGACCGTGCCCCGCAAACCCAGAAGGACGAGCAGTTCAGCGGCCGTGCCGGCTTGGTGTATCTGTTCGACAATGGCCTGGCGCCTTACCTCAGCTACAGCGAGTCGTTCCTGCCAGTCATGGGCACCACTGCCGATGGCACCCAGCTCGACCCGGAAACCGGCAAGCAGTATGAGCTGGGCCTGAAGTACGAACCGCCCGGCAGCAATAGCCTGTACACCGTCGCAGTGTTCGAGCTGACCCGGCAGAACGTGACCGAGAACGTCAACGGCTTCAGCCGCCAGGAAGGCGAGGTGCGTTCGCGCGGTGTGGAACTGGAGGCCAAGACCGAGCTGGCGCCGGGTTTCAACCTGATCGGCAGCTACACCTGGAACGATGTTGAAGTGACCAAGTCCGAACGCGGCAACAAGGGCAACACACCGTTCCGCACACCGGAGCACATGGCCTCGCTGTGGGCGGACTATCTGTTGCCAGGCGGGCTGCGACTGGGCGCGGGCACCCGCTATGTGGGCAGTACCTATGGCGATGCGCAGAACAGCTTCAAGGTCGACAGCTATGTGTTGGTGGACGCAATGGTCAGCTACGAGCTGGGCAAGCTTGATGCTTCGCTCAAGGGTGTGGAGCTGGCGCTCAATGCCAGCAACCTGTTCGACAAGGAGTACGTGGCCGGGTGCTTCAGCGACATGGGCTGCCAGTATGGGCAGCAGCGCACGGTTTACGGGACGGTCACCTATAACTGGTGAGTGCCCAAGGGGCCGCTTTGCGGCCCATCGCCGGCAAGCCAGGCTCCCACAGGTACAGCGCATGGCTTGAGTGCGATGCGGTCGGTGTGGGAGCTGGCTTGCCGGCGATGGGCTGCGCAGCAGCCCCGATTGGCTTAACTGACTGGCATTAGGGCAAGCCCGCGAACACCGGCGAAGCCGGTGCCATATAGCGCATCTACATTAGCGAACGAATCAACCCACGAGCCGTGGCACCGCGCGCACATAAATCAGCTCGCATACCAACTCCACCAGCGTTTGGGTTATCACTGCTGCCGCAGCCAACCCACGGATTTCTTCCGGCAATGCCAGCGCCAGCGGCAACACCACCAGCGAGTTTCGCGTGGCGGCGCTGAAGGTGACCGAGCGTGCTTCGGCAACAGGCAGGCGCAGCAGCCGCGCCGAAATGAACCCAAGCGCGGGCGCCAGCAACATGAAGCCGATGTACACCGGAATGACCGGTAGCAAACGGTCGAAATCTCGCAGCACCACAGCAATCTGCGAGGCGATCACAACCACCAGCACCAGGGCCATCGCCGGTACGGGCAACCACGCCCAGGCGTCGTTCCAGGCCGAAACCGCGCCTGAGCGACGAGCGCCGGCACTGGTGAGCACGGCCAGGATCATTGGCAACACAATCAACAGTACAAAGGCTTCCACGAACGGGGTGATGGAGATTGCCACGTTGCTGCTGTCTCCCAGCATCCAGGCCAGATACACCGGCAGTAGCACCAGTTGCAGCAACAGCAGCACGGGTGTAGCGGCCAAGGTAAGGCGCGAGTCGCCTTTGCCTATGTGGGTGAACACCACCACATAGTCGATGCACGGCGTAAGCAGCACCAGCAAGGCGCCGACGAGGATCGCCGGGTGTTCCACCAGCCCACGGGTAATGGCCCAGACCAGTAACGGCACAAGGATGAAGTTGGCGAGCAGTAACGCGGTGATGAAGCGGCGGTTGCCCAAACCCTGACGCAGGTCGAGGAAAGGGATCTGCAGAAACATCGCATACATCAACACGGCGATGGCGGGGGTCACCAGGGCTTCCAGCTGGCTGGCGCTGTCGCTGGCCATCAAGCCGAAGGCTACGGCCGCGAGCACGGCGGCGAAGTAGATTGGAATCTGGTGGGTTTCGAGTTGTTCCCTGGTCAAGGTGCGGCCTGTGCTCGATAAGTGAATGGGGGCACAGGGTAATACGTGATTGCAGTGGCGCAAACGAAAAAGCCCGGCACTAGGCCGGGCTTCTTCACATCAGGCAATCGCCAATCAGTTGCCGTAAACCGGCAGCTTCTTGCAGATGGCCTTGACCTTCTCACGTACAGCGTCGATGACCGCTTCGTTGTTCAGGTCAGCCAGGATGTCGCAGATCCAGCCGGCCAGCTCGCGGCACTCGGCTTCCTTGAAACCACGGGTGGTAACGGCTGGGGTGCCGAAACGCAGGCCCGAAGTGACGAATGGCGAACGTGGGTCGTTCGGTACCGAGTTCTTGTTGACGGTGATGAACGCTTTGCCCAGGGCGGCGTCAGCGTCCTTACCGGAGATTTCCTGCTTGATCAGCGACAGCAGGAACAGGTGGTTCTGGGTGCCACCGGACACTACGTCGAAACCACGCTCGATGAACACGCTGGCCATGGCCTGGGCGTTCTTCACCACTTGCTGCTGGTAAGCCTTGAACTCAGGCTGCAGGGCTTCCTTGAAGCAGATGGCCTTGGCAGCGATGACGTGCTCCAGCGGGCCGCCTTGGGCGCCCGGGAAGACAGCGGAGTTCAGCTTCTTCTCGATGTCGGCGTTGGCGCGGGCCAGGATCAGGCCGCCGCGCGGGCCGCGCAGGGTCTTGTGCGTGGTGGTGGTGACCACGTCGGCGAACGGAACAGGGTTCGGGTACACGCCAGCGGCAACCAGGCCGGCAACGTGGGCCATGTCGACGAACAGGTAGGCACCGACCTTGTCGGCGATGGCGCGGAAGCGGGCGAAGTCCAGAACCTGCGAGTAGGCCGAGAAGCCGGCAACGATCATCTTCGGCTTGTGCTCGACAGCCAGGCGCTCGACTTCGTCGTAGTCGATCAGGCCGTTGCCGTCGATGCCGTACTGGATGGCGTTGTACAGCTTGCCCGAGGAGCTTACCGAAGCACCGTGGGTCAGGTGGCCACCGTGGGCCAGGCTCATGCCCAGGATGGTGTCACCGGCCGACAGCAGGGCCAGGTAGACGGCAGCGTTGGCCTGGGATCCGGCGTGCGGCTGGACGTTGGCGTAGTCGGCGCCGAACAGCTCCTTGGCACGGTCGATGGCCAGTTGCTCGACGACGTCGACGTATTCGCAACCACCGTAGTAGCGCTTGCCTGGGTAGCCTTCGGCGTACTTGTTGGTCAGGACCGAGCCCTGAGCTTCCATGACTGCCGGGCTGGTGTAGTTTTCCGAAGCGATCAGCTCGATATGCTCTTCCTGGCGCAGAGCTTCTTGCTGCATGGCTTCGAAGAGCTCGGCGTCGTACTTGGCAATGGTCAAATCACGGCTGAACATGGCGGTCCTCAAGGATCGGGGTAGTTTGGGGGGGCATTCTAACCGATTGATTCGCGGCTGGCATATGAAGTGGCATCAAGTCGCGGACCAATGGGCTTCATGTTGCATCCCGCGCCGTGTCTGGGCTGCGCGGGCGCGCTAGTTGACCCGGAAGTCCGCTTTTGAGGGGGCTTTGCCCCCCTCAATGGAACATGAACAGGGTCTCGTTGGAGAACTGCGCCTCGAACTGATGCGCCGGCATCGGCCGCCCGAACAGGTAGCCCTGGACCTCGTCGCAACCATGTTCGCGCAGGAACTCCAGCTGTTCGTGGGTTTCCACACCCTCGGCGATGACCGCCAGGTTGAGGCTGTGGGCCATGGCGATGATCGCCCGGGCAATTTGCGCATCCTGCTCACCTTCGGGCAGGCCGTCGACGAAGGTGCGGTCGATCTTCAGCACGTCGATGGGGAACTGCTTGAGGTAGTTGAGCGACGAGTAACCGGTGCCGAAGTCGTCGACCGCAATGCTCAGGCCGAGGTTCTTCAGGCTGGCAAGAATCTGCAGCGCCTCGTTCACTTCGCGCATCAGGATACTTTCGGTCAGTTCCAGCTCCAGACACGCAGGCGGCAGGCCGCTCTCTTCAAGGATGTTGGCAATGCGCGTGCCCAACTGGCCGTCGGAGAACTGCCGCGCGGAAATGTTCACTGACACCTTGGGCACTCGCACCTTGGCCTTGTGCCAGGCCTTGAGCTGCCGGCTGGCCTCGCGCAGCACCCAGTCGCCCACGTCCACCACCAGGCCCAGTTCCTCGATCACCGGTATGAAGTCGCCCGGTGGCACCAGCCCACGGGTCGGATGGCGCCAGCGCAGCAGCGCTTCGGCACCGGTCAGGCGCTTGCCGTCGCCGCTGAACTGCGGCTGGTAGTAGAGGATGAACTCGTTCTGCTCCATGGCATGACGCAGGTCGCTTTCCAGCTCCAGGCGCTCCAGGGCGCTGGCGTTCATTTCGGCCTGGTAGAACTGGAAGTTGTTCTTGCCGCGTTCCTTGGCGTGGTACATGGCGGTATCGGCGTTTTTCATCAACTGGCTCAGCTCGCCGCCATCCTGCGGGCTGAGGGCGATGCCGATACTGGCGGTGACGAAGAACTCGCGGTTTTCCAGCACGAACGGGCGCACCAGGCTGCCGAGGATGTTCTCGGCCACGTGGATGGCGCGGTTTAGGGCCATCTCGCGGGTGGGGCGCGGTTGCAGCAGCAGGGTGAACTCGTCGCCGCCCATGCGCGCCACGGTGTCGTCGTCATCCACGCAGGCCAGCAGGCGCAGGGCCATGTCCTTGAGCATGCGGTCGCCGGCGGCATGGCCGAGGGAGTCGTTGATCGGCTTGAAACGGTCCAGGTCGAGGAACATCAGCACCACCCAGGCTTTCTGCCGCTCGGCCTGCTGCAGGGCGTTGTACAGGCGGTCCTGGAACAGTGTGCGGTTGGGCAGGTGGGTGAGGGCGTCGTAGTAGGCCAGGCGGTGGATGCGCTGTTCGCTGGCCTTGCGCTCGCTGATGTCGGTGAAGAAGCACACGTAGCTGGCCAGGTCGCCCTCGTCATCGAGTACTGCAGTAATGCCGACCCACGCCGGGTAGTGGTCGCCGTCGCGGCGCTTGAGCCACACCTCGCCTTCCCAGCTGCCGCGCTGGTGCAGCTGCTTGACCACGTAGCGCAGGTGGCCTTCCTGCTGTTCATCGACGGTAAGCATGCCCGGCAGCTGGTCGAGCACTTCACTGACGGCATAACCGCTGACACGGCTGAACGCTTCGTTGGCCTGGACGATATAGCCGGCCGGGTCGGTGATGAGGATCGCCGACGTGGAGTGCTCGAATACCGTCGCGGCCATGCGCAGGTCTTTTTCGGCGCGGCGTTGCTGGCTGATGTCGCGGCCCACGCCAAGCACGCCTTCAAAGCGTTGGTCATCGTCCCACACCAGCACCAGGCGCAGCTCGATCGGGATCTTGCGGCCATCGGCGCGCAGGCAGTCGAACAGGAACAGCTGGGTTGGCAGCTGGCTGCGCAGCTGGGCCAGTTGTGCCGGGTCGCCCATGGCCTTGCTGACGCGTTCCATCAGGCTGTAGATGCCGGTGAGCTGGGCCGGGTTGGCGATGATCGATTGCCAGCCGTTGGCAAAAATCCAGTCAGCCTGGTAGCCCAGCACGCTCTGCACGGAGGGGCTGACATAGTTGAGCTGCAGCAGGCTGTCGGTGGAGAAGATCACATCGCTGATGCTTTCGGCGAGCATGCGGTAGCGCTGTTCGCTGTCGCGCAGTGACTGGCTGGCCTCGATCTGCACCGTCACGTCCTTGCCCACGCCGATGATGCGCGTTACCAGGCCATCGGCGTCACGGGTCAGCACCTGTTCGCGGATGTCGTAGCAGCGCCAGCCGCCATCACGGTGGCGGAAGCGCAGCTGGCAGTGCAGCGGTTGATCATGGCCGTTGTCACGCTGTTGCTGGCGCAATGCCTGGTAGTGCGCGGCATCTTCGGGGTGCAGCAGCAGCTCCCAGAAGCGGTCGCCCATCTGCGCAAGCTCGGTACGGTCGTAACCCAGGGTCTGCCCCAGGTGACGGTTGCTGAAGATCATCCGCTGGCTGATTACGTCTTGCACGTACAGCTGATCGGGCACGGTGCGCACCACGTCCGACCAGAAACTCTCGCGCTCCAGCAACGACAGCTCGACCTGTTTGCGGCTGGTGATGTCGCTGATGCTGAGGATCACGGCCTGGTAGTCGCGGCGCTGCTGCGGCAGGCGCGCCATCAGCCACAGGTGCAACTCGCCACCCAGCGGAGCCGGCAGGCGCACTTCAAGCTCCAGCACCTGGCGTTGTTCGATCAGCGCGTCGATCAGTTGCATGCCGACGCTGTCGCGGCCATCGCCGCTGCCATCGATCAGCCGCTGCCAGGCCCCTTCGTGGCATTCGATGTTCAACAGCTGGCGCGCTACCTGGTTGACCTCGGTAATCTTCAGCTCCAGCAGCAGCGAGCGGCGCAGGTTCGGGTCCAGTGCCAGGCTGTGCCTGAGTGCGGCGTGGTTGCGCAGGTGGTAGCGGTCGAGCTGGCCGGGCAGGCTGGACAGGTCGAGCACGCACAGGGCCACGCCGGTGCCTTCGAAGATTTCCTGGTAGCGCCGGCGGTCTTCCTGCAGCGCGCGCTGGCGGCGGCGCATGTTGATCAGCGCCAACACCGGCAACAGGGCACAGAACAGCACCAACAGGCATTTGCCGATCAGCGCGGGCAGCAATTTTTGCTGGGTCAGCTTGGCGTCGAACAGGCCGCGCAGCTGCCAGGTGCTGTTGTCGATGAAGGCCAGCATCACGCTTTGTAGCGGCTCGTGGCTGGTGTCGGTTGGGGCGTGCTGCTGCAGCACTTCGCCGCTGCGGCTGTTTTCCAGCAGCCACAGCGGATGGCCGCCGCCATCGAGGTGAACGGTGAGCTCGCGGTAGTAGTCCGGTGACAGGCGCAGCAGCCAGTAGCCGCGGTCCTGTTCGGCGGCCTGGCGCAGCAGCAGGTACAAGGTTCGATTGTCGGCCGAATTGGTAAAGAAGTACGGGCGCCCCTGGTTCAGCGTCAGCAGCTCGTCAAGCAACTGGCGGTCCGGGCTGCCTGGCAGGCTGTCGCTGCGCAGCTGCCCGGCGCTGTCCAGCCAGGCCATGCTCTGCAGGGCGGGCAGGCGTTCGCGCAGGGTATCCAGCAGGCTGGGCAGGGCGGCCGGTGTCGGCGCATTGACGTAGGGCTGCACCACGTTCACGGCTTGCTGTGCCTTGAACGCCATGTTCAGGCTCAGGTGGTCGGCCAGCTCTGCGGTGGCGTCCAGGCTTTGTTTGCGCAGGTCGGCCTGGGTGTGGTTGAACTGGGCGAACAGCTGCCACAGCAGCAGGCCCAGCAGGATCAGGGCCAGCAGCGCCAGCGCACCCTTGATCGACCCGCGCAGGGTAGCGGCGGGCGCGTGTGGCGCGGAACGCAATGACGACGGATGAGTAAGGTTGGTCAAGCGTTGATCCTGCGATTGGGCTGGCGATGGCAGGGAAGGATCATGCACGGTGTGTGCCGGTGCCTGGCTGCCGTACCGCGGTGGCGCACTATAAGGCCGGACACCCGAAACCGGCTAGCATGCCTAGGATTATGGCAAAGTGCCAGCCATGTTGACCGATGGTGCCTGCCCGGTGGTTCGGCAAGCCCCTGCAACCTGTGCGAGAATAGCGCCCGCTTCACATGACAACGCATCGGAGATGTTCGGTTTTGGTTACTCACTTTTCCTCCAATGGCCTCGATTCCGCCTGCGGGCGCAGCAGTCAGACCCTTGTCAGCACTGCCGTGACCGAGGACGTATCCTGCAAGTCTTGCCAGCGTTCGCTGAGCAAACCCGAGGCGGCCAACGCCGCCAAAAGCAAGGCCCCGTCGCTGGCTGAACTGCGCAAGACCGCCAAGGCGGCAGCAGAGCCGGCAGTTGCAGTAGCTGCGGCCAACAAGCCTGCAGCCAAGGGGGTCAGCACTGCGCCTGCGGCCGGCAAACCCGCCAAGGTTGGCGAGCAGCAGCCTGCCCGCAGCGGTGGCTTCAGCGTGAAGTCTGCCTGGGCTGCGCGCCTGGCCGAGCAGGGTGACCGTTGCCGGTTGCCGCGTGGCAAGGCCAGGCAGCGCCACGTCTGAGCCATTTTCGGCTGCTGTGCCGGCCCTTTCGCGGCTAAAGCCGCTCCCACAGGTACTGCGTTGCCCTTGAGGGCGGCGATATCTCTGTGGGAGCGGCTTTAGCCGCGAAGGGGCCGGCACAGGCAATACATTTCTTCCAGGGATCACTCCGATCCCAGCCCACCATCGCCCCCTCCTATGCAACGCCGTGCGTTGGCGTAGAATGGTCGACTTTGTTCAACGACACCCAAACACACATCTCCCTGGCGAGCGCGCCGGGGCGATCGTCGATGTCTTTACCTATCTGATTAGAGGGCTTGGTTTTGGCTCAATACGTCTACACCATGCATCGGCTGAGCAAGGTCGTGCCGCCGAAGCGGGAAATTCTCAAGAACATTTCCCTGTCGTTCTTCCCGGGCGCCAAGATTGGCGTGCTCGGCCTGAACGGCGCCGGTAAGTCGACCCTGCTGCGGATCATGGCGGGCGTCGACAAGGAATTCGACGGCGAAGCCCGTCCGATGCCCGACATCAACGTAGGCTACCTGCCGCAGGAACCGCAACTGGACCCTAACAAGTCCGTTCGCGAAGTGGTCGAGGAAGCCGTCAGCGTGATCAAGGATGCCCAGGCGCGCCTGGACGAGGTTTACGCCGCCTACGCCGAACCGGATGCCGACTTCGACAAGCTGGCTGCCGAACAGGCCAAGCTGGAAGCCATTCTGCAAGCCGCCGATGGCCACAACCTGGAGCGCCAGCTGGACGTCGCCGCCGATGCTCTGCGCCTGCCTGCCTGGGATGCCCGCATCGAGCACCTGTCCGGTGGTGAGAAGCGCCGTGTGGCCCTGTGCCGCCTGCTGCTGTCGGCCCCCGACATGCTGCTGCTCGACGAACCAACCAACCACCTGGATGCCGATTCGGTGGCCTGGCTGGAGCGCTTCCTGCACGATTTCCCGGGCACCGTGGTTGCGATTACCCACGACCGTTACTTCCTCGACAACGTCGCCGGCTGGATCCTGGAACTGGACCGCGGCGCCGGCATCCCGTACGAAGGCAACTACTCGGGCTGGCTGGAAGCCAAGTCGGACCGTCTGGCGCAGGAATCCAAGCAGCAGAGCGCCCACGAAAAGGCCATGAAAGAGGAACTGGAGTGGGTGCGTAAAGGCGCCAAGGCTCGCCAGTCCAAATCCAAGGCCCGTCTGCAGCGCTTTGAAGAAATGCAGTCGCAGGAATTCCAGAAGCGCAGCGAAACCAACGAGATCTACATCCCGGCTGGCCCGCGCCTGGGCGACAAGGTCATCGAGTTCAAGAACGTCACCAAAGGCTACGGCGACCGCGTGCTGATCGACAACCTGTCGTTCGCCATGCCTAAAGGCGCCATCGTCGGCGTTATCGGTGGTAACGGTGCCGGTAAGTCGACCCTGTTCCGCATGCTGATGGGCAAGGAGCAGCCGGACTCGGGCAGCATCGAGATCGGTGAAACCGTGCAACTGGCCTGCGTGGACCAGAGCCGTGAAGACCTGGACGGTGCCAAGACCGTGTTCCAGCAGGTTTCCGACGGTTCCGACATGATCCGCATCGGCAACTACGAGATCCCGTCGCGTACCTACGTTGGCCGCTTCAACTTCAAGGGTGGCGACCAGCAGAAGTTCGTCAAGGACCTGTCCGGCGGTGAGCGTGGCCGCCTGCACCTGGCCCTGACCCTGAAGGAGGGCGGCAACGTCCTGCTGCTCGACGAACCGTCCAACGACCTGGACGTTGAAACCCTGCGTTCGCTGGAAGAAGCCCTGCTGGACTTCCCGGGCGCCGCGATCGTGATTTCCCACGACCGTTGGTTCCTGGACCGTGTGGCTACCCACATCCTGGCGTACGAAGACGACTCGAACGTGGTGTTCTTCGAAGGTAACTACACCGAGTACGAAGCCGACCGCAAAAAGCGCCTGGGCGATGCTGCTGCCCAGCCGCACCGTGTACGGCACAAAAAACTGGCCCAGTAAGCCGGTTTGAGTTGCACAAGAATGGGGCTCTGCGGAGCCCCATTTTTGTGCCTTGGTGAAACCTGAAAACGGCTGTTTTGGCAGTAAATTTGTATACACTTACATAAAGCGCACCAAATAATTTCAAAAAAACGACATCACGCCCTATTCCAGTGCGATTGCTTCTTGGTACATTCCTGAAAAAACCAATAAGTCCAAAACCTTCGGTGAGATGTCTACCATGATCGAATCTGTCGACAATTTCCTTGCACGCCTGCAACAGCGTGACCCAGGCCAACCTGAATTCCACCAGGCGGTGGAAGAGGTGCTGCGCACCCTGTGGCCATTCCTTGAAGCCAATCCGCATTACCTGCAATCCGGCATCCTTGAGCGTATGGTCGAGCCGGAGCGTGCTGTGCTGTTCCGCGTCTCCTGGGTCGATGACCAGGGCAAGGTGCAGGTCAACCGCGGCTACCGCATTCAGATGAGCAGCGCCATCGGCCCGTACAAGGGCGGCCTGCGCTTCCACCCGTCGGTGAACCTCAGCGTGCTGAAGTTCCTGGCCTTCGAGCAAGTGTTCAAGAACTCGCTGACCTCGCTGCCCATGGGTGGCGGCAAAGGTGGCTCGGACTTCGACCCGAAAGGCAAGAGCGACGCCGAAGTGATGCGCTTCTGCCAGGCGTTCATGAGCGAGCTGTACCGCCACATCGGCGCTGACTGCGACGTACCTGCTGGTGACATCGGCGTGGGTGCCCGCGAAATCGGCTTCATGTTTGGCCAGTACAAGCGCCTGGCCAACCAGTTCACCTCGGTGCTGACCGGCAAGGGCATGACCTACGGCGGCAGCCTGATCCGCCCTGAAGCCACCGGCTATGGCTGCGTGTACTTCGCTGAAGAAATGCTCAAGCGCCAGGACAAGCGTATCGATGGCTGCCGCGTGGCGATTTCCGGCTCGGGCAACGTGGCCCAGTATGCGGCGCGCAAAGTCATGGACCTGGGCGGCAAGGTGATCTCGCTGTCCGACTCCGAAGGCACCTTGTATGCCGAAGCCGGCCTGACCGACGCCCAGTGGGATGCGGTGATGGAACTGAAGAACGTCAAGCGTGGCCGCATCAGCGAGCTGGCCGGGCAGTTCGGCCTGGAGTTCCGCAAGGGCCAGACCCCGTGGAGCCTGCCGTGCGACATCGCGCTGCCGTGCGCCACGCAGAATGAACTGGGCGCCGAAGACGCCCGCACCCTGCTGCGCAACGGCTGCATCTGCGTGGCCGAAGGTGCCAACATGCCGACCACCCTTGAGGCTGTGGATATCTTCCTGGACGCTGGCATTCTGTACGCCCCGGGCAAGGCCTCCAACGCCGGTGGCGTGGCCGTGTCGGGCCTGGAAATGTCGCAGAACGCCATGCGCCTGCTGTGGACTGCCGGTGAAGTGGACAGCAAGCTGCACAACATCATGCAGTCGATTCACCATGCGTGCGTGCACTACGGTGAAGAGGCGGATGGCCGTATCAACTACGTCAAAGGTGCGAATATCGCAGGCTTCGTGAAAGTGGCCGATGCGATGCTGGCGCAGGGCGTGGTCTGATTCGAGGCTTTTGGGGCTGCTTTGCAGCCCATCGCCGGCAAGCCAGCTCCCACAGGATTACCGCAGCCTTTGAGACCTGTGGTGATCCTGTGGGAGCTGGCTTGCCGGCGATGGGCCGCACAGCGGCCCCTTAGGGTCCAACTTCGATTTCGACCACTTCAATTGCCTGATCCCCCACCGGCCGCCGCCAAACTACCTCATCTCCAGGCCCTGCGCCCAGCAATGCCCGCCCCAACGGCGAGCCCCAGTTAATCAAGCCCCGGCCCGCATCCGCTTCATCCTCGCCCACCAGCTGCACCACCTGTTCCTGATCCTGCGCATCCACAAACCGCACCCGGCTACCAATCTGCACCTTGCTGCGTGAAGTCGCTGCCGGCACCACCTGGGCACTCTGCACCCGCGCACTGAAATAACGCAGGTCCCGCTCGGTCTCGGCCAGGCGCTGTTTGTCGGCACGCTCACCCTGCGCCTGCAGTTCGCTGCGCAGGGCATTCAGTTCGGCCACGCGCGCCTGCAAAAGGCGCAGGCCGTTGGCGGTGACGTAGTTGGGTTGTTCGCTGACGAGGCGCTCGACGGGTGGGTCGGCCTGGTCGGCAGCCTGGTCTTCGTTGACGAATGCTCGGCTCATGCTGGGCCTCCTTGTGCTGAAGACCAGCATGGCAGGCCGTCGGTTTCAAGGGATGTCCGTTTGCGACTGACTTAGTCGTGGCGATAGGCTTTTGCGGCACCGCGATCCTTTTCCTGTTGCCACTCCCGCTCGCGCTCGTCCCAGAAGCGCTCATGGTACTCGCGCTGTTCTTCGCTGTTTTGCATGGCGTGGCACTGGCGAAAGCCGTCGTCCCAGCCGGTTTCATACTGACGCTCGTGCAGATAGCGCGGCACGTCCTTGCGGAAGTTGCCCACCATCAGCCCGGCAGCCTGGCGGCCGCTGCTGCAGCCGTCCTGGAAGCCATCGGCATAGGCAGGCGGATAACCACGGTTGACCATCTGCTCGTGGGTGGTTTCACAACCTGACAGCAACAACGCCATGCACACGCCGAACCAGTACCGCGACATAACCACCCAGCCCTCCAATTGATAATGGAAAGTCTAGGTGGCGATTTGTCGGGGAGCTGTCAAAACGGTGTCAAAGAGTCGATTGGGTCACTAGTAGTGATACCACTTCAGCTCCAGCATCACCTCATTCTGCGCCGTCGCCAGGTGGCTGAACTCGCGTGATGCACTTAACCGCACGCCCACGTTCTGGCTGATCTCCCACTGCTGGTTCAGGCTCACACTGCGGCGGACTTCGCCATTGGTGAAATAGTCGCCTTTGGCCTCCAGCGTCAGGTTGCCCAAGCCGTTTCGCCACAGCAGGCCGCCATTGAAGCCTGCCGCTGGAGCGATGAATTCGGCGAAATCATTGTGATGTTCGACCCGCACGGTGCCCAGAGCAAAGCCCAGCAAACCGTCGGCCAACTGCCAGGTACCCCCGGCGCCACCGTTCACATGGCTGACCAGCACTTCGTCATCATGTTTTCCCGGCACGCGCTCAAGGCCGCCAGCCACCTGCCACGACCAGGGTTTGAGCAACGCGTTGCGCGGCGTCAGCGAGCGGATGGTGGCCAGGTCCAGGCGCTGCACTTGCCAGTCGTTGCCTTCGTACTGGCGCACTTTCAACTGCAGGATCTCGATTTGGGCACCCAGCGGGAAGCCGTAGGCATTGTCGTTGAGGTCGTGATAGGCCATGCGCAGGCCGTACTCGGCGTAGGCGCGGTCTTCACGGGTGCCCACGCCTAACTGCCAGGTACGTGAGTCGTGGCCGTCTTCGGGCAGGCCGGGGCGCTCGATTTGCAGGGGCGGCGGCGGGTTGCCGTTGATTGCCCGCAGCAGCTCGAAGCTGCGCTTCGCCTGCCCGGGGTCGCGTTCCTGGCCATTGGCCCGGTAACGCTCCAGGCGATACGCGGCATCTTGCACGAGCGCTTGCCGTTCGCGGGGCAGGGCCTTGAATTCGGCGCTCTGCAATTGTGCGGTGTCGGCACTCACGGCCAGCACCTGCTGCTTTTCGCCGTGATCCAGTGGCTCGGCGCGGGCCAGCAATTCACGTTCGCGAGAAGGGCGGTATGTCTCGCTGGCGACCAGGCCGGACTGCTTCACGGCCTTCACGGTATCGGTCGGGATGGCGGTCAACGGGAACTGCGAGGTCAGGTCCAGGCTTGGCCGGGCCACTTGCAGCAGCTCCAGCAGGCGGTACGAGCAGTTTTCGTCGAAGAAGAAGTAGTCGAACTGGATCTGCTTCAACTCCCACACATGCTCGACCATGCGCCCGGTTTCTTCGGGGGTGAGGTCCAGCTGGTATTCCCACAGGTCGCGGTTTTCCAGGCTGCGGTATTCGGACAGTTTCTCCTGGTAGGGCATGAGCGCGAACAGCCCCGGGTAGCCGCCCATCAGGCCTTTCCAGGCGTACAGGATGCTGTTGTCACTGCCCTCGATGTACGCACCGAAGTTGATCGCGTAGCTCAGCAGGGTGGTGTCGTCGCTGCGGGTGTTGGACTGGTCGATGCGCAGCAGGGTGTGGCCGAACATGGACGATGGGCTGTTCAGGTAGGCCGCCGGGAAAATCAACGCGGCGCTGTGCGGGTCGATCGACTGATACCAGGTCTTGAATTCCTGGCAATCCGGTTGCGGCAGGCCTTGCAGGCCAAGCTGTTCACGTAGCCAGCGGGTGCGTGCAGGGAATACACACTGGGCGTGCTTGTCGCCGAGGCTGGCCGGGGCATACAGCGCGTCGACCGTGGCTTGCAGCTCCTGGTCAGGGTGGTGTGCGCCGTCCTTGGCAAGGAAGAACGCATCGTCGTCCACATAGCTGCGCCAGCCCCCGAGCTTGGCGGTTTCGTAATGGCCCAGGGCAATCCAGTAAGGGGTGTTGGCCAGTTGCTGGAGACGGCTTTGATCCAGCACGGGCGCGGCATGAACAGGGGCGCAGGCACACAGCGCCAGGGCAGCGAGGCGTTTGAGCATATCGGGCAACTACTTCTTGACGATGCCGAAAAAGGCGAAACCCGCCCCGGGTGGGGCGGGAGCAGCAGGGCTTAGGCCTCGGTAGCGTATTTGGCCAGGCGTGGGTCGTTCTTCAGAACGGCCAGGGTGTTGCTGTGGACAGTTTCAGCAGTGACGTCGGCGCTGGTGAAAATCTGGTTGAAGTGCTGGTGGGCGACCGACTGGAAGTAGCTGCGGTCTTCCGGGGCCACACCGAGGACCACGGCATAGGTGGTCAGCGCTTCACCCTGGCCCATGGCCATGTCTTCGGACAGCTCGTTCATCATGCCGTTCATGGCGAACCACGACTTGCCGCCGTAGGTCAGCGAGGCTTTGGTGGAGCAGCCGTTGGTGCCGGAGGTCATGCCGAAGGTGGCGTTACCGGAGGTGCCGTTGGTGGTGGAGGCCAGGAAGTGTGCCGGCGTGCCGCGCTGGCCTTCGAACAGCATGTTGCCCCAGCCGCAGTTCGGGCCGCCTGGCGCTTCAGCCATGGCGTTCAGCGAGACCACGGTGAACAGAGTACCCAGAAGAATCCGTTTCATAGCATTTGTTCTCTTTGTCTTAACCAAGGGTCAGGGTTTCTGGCAACTCGGTTGCCAGGTCGGGAAAGCATTTCACCCACCCGCGCAGCTTGGAGTTTAGGCACGATCTAAAGGTTGCGTTGTTGATTGCGAAAAATTTGCTGTTACATGACTTGCATGGGCTGCGACATAAAGTCCCGCAGAGCCTTGCAAGGCGCGCGCGGGCAGCGCCAGAATGCTGCGTATCTGCCCCGCCGAAGTAAGGAAACCCAATGCCCGATCCTGTCGCTGCGCGCCTGCGTCTCGCGCCTGAAGCCCTGACCCGGCGTTTCTCACCCGAGCAGTTTGCCTTTACCAATACCGACGATCTGGAGCCGTTTCGCGGAGTCCTGGGCCAGGAGCGTGCTGTCGAGGCCCTGCAGTTTGGTGTGGCCATGCCACGCCCCGGTTACAACGTGTACGTGATGGGCGAGCCGGGTACCGGCCGCTTCTCGTTCGTCAAGCGCTACCTCAAGGCCGAGGGCAAGCGCCAGCAGACCCCGGCTGACTGGGTCTACGTCAACCACTTCGACGACACCCGTGAACCGCGTGCGCTGGAATTGCCTTCCGGCAGCGCCGGGGCGTTCATCGCCGACATGGGCGGGCTGATCGACAACCTGCTGGCCACCTTCCCGGCCGTGTTCGAACACCCGTCGTACCAGCAGAAGAAGGGCGCCATCGACCGTGCCTTCAACCAGCGTTATGACCGCGCCCTGGATGTGATCGAGCGTGCCTCGCTGGAAAAGGACGTAGCGTTGTACCGCGACGCCAGCAACGTTGCCTTCACCCCGATGGCAGACGGCAAGGCGCTGGATGAAGCCGAGTTCGCCCAGTTGCCGGAAGACGTGCGTGAACAATTCCACGAGGACATTGCCCAGCTCGAAGAGCAGTTGAACGAAGAACTGGCCAGCCTGCCGCAATGGAAGCGTGAGTCGAACAACCAGCTGCGCCAGCTGAATGAAGAAACCATTACCCTGGCCTTGCAACCGTTGCTGGCGCCGTTGTCGGAAAAGTATGCCGAGAACGCCGCAGTGTGCGCCTACCTGCAGTCGGTGCAACTGAACCTGCTGCGCACCGTGGTCGAGCAATTGGTCGACGACAGCAAGACCGACGCTGCCGCGCGCAAGCTGCTCGAAGAGCAGTACGCACCCAACCTGGTGGTCGGCCACCATGCTGCCGGTGGTGCGCCGGTCGTGTTCGAGCCGCACCCGACTTACGACAACCTGTTCGGCCGTATTGAATACAGCACCGACCAAGGCGCGCTGTACACCTCGTACCGCCAGCTGCGCCCGGGCGCGTTGCACCGTGCCAACGGCGGTTTCCTGATTCTCGAAGCCGAGAAAATGCTGGGCGAGCCGTTCGTGTGGGATGCGCTCAAGCGTTCCTTGCAGTCGCGCAAGCTGAAGATGGAGTCACCGATCGGTGAACTGGGCCGTGTCGCCACCGTCAGCCTGCAGCCGCAGATGATTCCGCTCAACGTCAAGCTGGTGATTATCGGCTCGCGCCAGCTGTACTACGCCTTGCAGGACCACGACTCGGACTTCCAGGAGATGTTCCGGGTGTTGGTGGACTTCGACGAAGACATGCCGATGGTCGACGAGAACCTGGAGCAATTCGCCCAGCTGTTGCGCACCCGCACCAACGAAGAGGGCATGGCGCCGTTGACCAGTGACGCGGTGGCGCGCCTGGCGACCTACAGCGCCCGCCTGGCAGAGAACCAGTCGCGCCTGTCGGCGCGCATCGGTGACCTGTTCCAGCTGGTCAGCGAAGCCGACTTCATCCGCCAGTTGGCCAGTGACGAAATGACCGACGCCGGGCACATCGAACGTGCGCTCAAGGCCAAGGCCACCCGCACCGGGCGTGTGTCGCAGCGGGTGCTGGACGACATGCTTGCCGGCATCATCCTGATCGACACCGAAGGCGCGGCCATTGGCAAGTGCAACGGCCTGACCGTGCTGGAAGTGGGCGACTCGGCGTTCGGTATGCCGGCGCGCATCTCGGCCACCGTCTACCCGGGCGGCAGCGGCATCGTCGACATTGAGCGCGAGGTCAACCTGGGCCAGCCGATTCACTCCAAGGGGGTGATGATCCTGACCGGTTACCTGGGTAGCCGCTATGCCCAGGAGTTCCCGCTGGCGATTTCCGCGAGCATCGCGCTGGAGCAGTCTTACGGCTATGTGGACGGTGACAGCGCCTCGCTGGGCGAAGCCTGTACGCTGATTTCGGCCTTGTCGCGCACGCCGCTCAAGCAGTGCTTTGCCATCACCGGCTCGATCAACCAGTTTGGCGAAGTGCAGGCAGTGGGAGGGGTGAACGAGAAGATCGAGGGCTTCTTCCGCCTTTGCGAGGCCCGTGGCCTGACCGGTGAGCAGGGGGTGATCATTCCGCGTGCCAACGTTGCCACCCTGATGCTCGACGAGCGCGTGCTTCAGGCGGTGGAGAACGGCATGTTCCACGTCTACGCGGTCAGCCAGGCCGATGAGGCGCTGAGCCTGCTGGTGGGCGAGGAGGCCGGGGTGCTCGATGACAACGGCCAGTTCACCGAGGGCAGCGTCAATGCCCGGGTGGTGGAACGCCTGCGCGAAATCGCCGAAATGATCAGCGAGGAAGAAATCGAGAAGGCAGAAAAGGAACGCCTCGAAGAGGTGATTGCCCAGGCCAAACCGGCCTGAGTCAATAAACCGGCGCTAGCGGCGAAGTGCTACCGTTCAGCGCCGGTTTTCCATCTTTCTGTACGGTTCTTCTATGCTGGAACTTAAGGACGGTACAGCGTTCAGGATGGAAACAGCCTGAGGTACAGGCTGAACAAGGCTCTTTGGAGGGGACGCGGCCATGCGCAACCTCAGCCTCACACGCCAGTGCCTGGGCCTGGTGACCCGCATCGAATGCAGCATCCGCCCACTGGCTGGGGACAACGGCATGTGGACGCTGCTGTTTGCCGCCGGCATGGCCGGTGAACAACCCTCTGCGATCAAGGCTCAAGGGCCTTTCCATGGGCCGCTTGTGGCCGAATCGGTGCTCAATGCCATTGTCGACAGCCTGACCTTGCACGGGTACCAGGTGGCCGAGGACCCGCAGATCTGGTGCCTGCACCTGCAGGCGCAGTTGCGCAAGATCAATGGCGAGCGGTGTCGGAACCTGGGGGATTACCAGTTTCATCCTGAGACCTGAATCACCTTCACCGGCCTCATCGCCGGCAAGCCAGCTCCCACAGGTATAGCGCTGTGCCTGAGATTTGCGCTGTACCTGTGGGAGCTGGCTTGCCGGCGATGGGCTGCAAAGCAGCCCCCATTCACCGGGCTTTTGCTGTAACAGGTGGCTGGCTATACTCGCGGTCGTTTTTCCAGTCACCTGACGAGTCCCAAACTTTCCATGGAACGTATTCTCGAAAATGCGATGTATGCCTCGCGCTGGCTGCTCGCACCCATCTACTTCGGCCTGTCCCTCGGCCTGCTGGCCCTGGCGCTGAAATTCTTCCAGGAAGTGGTCCACGTCCTGCCTAACGTCTTCGCCCTGAGCGAGGCCGACCTGATTCTGGTGATCCTGTCGCTGATCGACATGTCGCTGGTGGGCGGCCTGTTGGTGATGGTGATGATTTCCGGCTACGAGAACTTCGTCTCGCAACTGGATATCGACGAGAGCAAAGAGAAGCTCAACTGGCTGGGCAAGATGGACTCTTCGTCGCTGAAGATGAAGGTTGCTGCGTCGATCGTGGCGATTTCGTCCATTCACTTGTTGCGGGTGTTCATGGATGCGCAGAACATCTCCACCGATTACCTGATGTGGTACGTGATTATCCACATGACCTTCGTGGTGTCGGCATTCTGCATGGGCTACCTGGACAAGCTGACCAAGCACTGAGCCAGATAGCTGTTGGCGCCGCCCGTCCGTTGCAAAACGGACGGGCGGTGTTGTTTCTGGCTTGTGCTTTCAGCCAGCCTGTACAAAAAATGAGCTCTCATGCGTGGTTCCCGTCGCGAGGTGCTCTCATGAACCTGCATCAGCTCAATACCGAGGCCAGGGCTGGCCATGTCGATGAACTGAACCTGATCGCCATCGAAGGCGGTGATTACCTGCTTGAGGCCCGGGTCAAAGGCCGTGCCCACCCCTTGTCCGACACCCGTGGTGAGCGCTTGCGTGTGCACTCGGTGGAGGATGCGCGCAACTTGCTGCAAACCATCCCCATGGTTTCGATGAACCTGGTGCACTGGTCGGTGCAAGATGAAATGTGCGGCATGGGCACGCACCCGGAAGAAGACCTGAAGGTGCCGATTTCCCAGCGTTCGGCCTGGTAGCTGCTCGCAGCGCCCCAGTGTGCTAGGCTGCTCGCCCTTTTCATCAAGGGCGCGGCTGCACTGCGCCCTGCAGTGGAGCACGACAATGTCCGAACTCAACCTGTCCACCGACGAAACCCGCGTCAGCTACGGCATCGGCCGTCAGCTGGGCGGCCAGCTGCGCGACAACCCGCCACCAGGCGTCAGCCTGGAGGCCATCCTGGCCGGCCTGACCGATGCCTTCAACGGCGCCGACAGCCGCGTCAGCGAAGCCGACCTGTCGGCCAGCTTCAAGGTCATCCGTGACGTGATGCAAGCCGAAGCCGCAGCCAAGGCCGAAGCCGCTGCTGCCGCTGGCAAAGAATTCCTGGTCGAGAACGCCAAGCGCGAAGGCATCACCACCCTGGCGTCGGGCCTGCAGTTCGAAGTGCTGACCGCCGGTGAAGGCGCCAAGCCGACCCGCGAAGACAACGTGCGCACGCACTACCACGGCACCCTGATCGACGGCACTGTGTTCGACAGCTCCTACGACCGTGGTCAGCCGGCTGAATTCCCGGTAGGCGGCGTGATCGCGGGCTGGACCGAAGCCCTGCAGCTGATGAACGCAGGCAGCAAATGGCGCCTGTACGTGCCAAGCGAGCTGGCTTACGGCGCCCAAGGCGTTGGCAGCATCCCGCCGCACAGCGTGCTGGTGTTCGACGTCGAGCTGCTCGACGTTCTGTAATACCGCTGGGGCCGCTTTGCGGCCCTGTCGCGACACAAGGCCGCTCCTACAGGGACATGCGATACCTCATGGGTATGCGTTCTCTGTAGGAGCGGCCTTGTGTCGCGATCGAGGGCGAAGCCCTCGCTAGGGCCATCAGTTCCAGTCTGTTCCCGCCGGGCGCAACGCCCGCGCATAGCAGAACAGAAACAGGTTCCGCACCAGCTCCTTGAGCACCCCCGGTTCACTCGAATTCAGCCCGCTCATGTCCAGGTCGCCCTGGTCACGCAGTTCATCGAGTGCTTCTTCTTCAAGCACCGCGCACACTTCGCCGGTTTCCCGATGAAGAATGCGCAGGTAGGGGTGAGGGCGGTCCAGCCAGGCGTCGATCAGATAAGTCATGGCTATTCTCCTTGGATAGCAGTCCCAATGAGAATAATTCTTATTATCTAAATAGCAAGCGCCAATTGGCAGATTTTTGTGTAATCAGACTTTGCGGACGAACTCGGACTTCAGCTTCATGGCGCCGATGCCGTCGATTTTGCAGTCGATGTCGTGGTCGCCGTCGCACAGGCGGATGTTCTTGACCTTGGTGCCGACCTTGACCACCAGGGACGAGCCCTTGACCTTGAGGTCCTTGATCACGGTGACGGTGTCGCCGTCCTGCAGGATGTTGCCGACCGAATCCTTTTTCACCACCTCGTCGCTGGCCGCCTCGGCATCGCCGCTGGCCGACCATTCGTGGGCGCATTCAGGGCAGATCAGCTGAGTGCCATCCTCATAGGTGTATTCGGAGTTGCATTTAGGGCAGGGTGGCAGAGTGCTCACTTCGGTTCCTCAAACAAACAGACGGGCGGTTAAAGGCCTGCATTGTAAAAGGTATTTTTCCAGAAGGGATTATGTCCGGACAAAAGCATCGCGGGCAAACCCGCTCTCACAGGATCTGCGCCACCTTTGAGGCTTGCGCTATTCCTGTGGGAGCGGGCTTGCCCGCGAAGAAGGCGACTCGGTCTGTCAGTGAGTACGTGCGACCGCAAACTCGCTCAGCTCAACCAGCGCATCCCGGTATTCGCTGGCCGGCAGCACTTCGAGGCACTCGATGGCACGCTTCACGTAATCACGGGCCAGCTCTGCGGTGTACTTCAGCGCCCCCGATTCCTCGACGGCCACGCGAATCTGCTCAAGGTCCTCCAGGCCACCTTTCTGAATCGCCTGGCGCACCAGTGCAGCCTGTTCGGCAGTGCCTTCACGCATGGTGTAGATCAGCGGCAGGGTAGGCTTGCCTTCAGCCAGGTCGTCACCCACGTTCTTGCCCAGGGTTTGCGAGTCGCCTTTATAGTCCAGCAGGTCGTCGACCAGCTGGAAGGCCACACCCAGGTGGTCACCGAAGGTGCGCAGGGCTTCGCGCTGTTCGTCTGTCGCTTCGGCCAGCGCGGCAGCGCTGTGGGTCGAGGCTTCGAAGAGCATCGCGGTCTTGCCGCGGATGACTTCCATGTAGACTTCTTCGGTGGTGCTGGCATCGCGTACTCGCGACAGCTGCAGCACTTCACCCTCGGCAATCACACGGGTGGCCTTGGACAGGATCTGCATGACCGGCATCGAGCCCAGCTCGACCATCATTTCGAACGAGCGCGAATAAAGGAAGTCGCCCACCAGCACGCTTGGCGCGTTACCCCACAGGGCATTGGCGGTGGAGCGGCCGCGGCGCATGCCGGACATGTCGACCACGTCGTCGTGCAGCAGGGTGGCGGTGTGCAGGAATTCGATGGTGGCGGCCAGCAGGCGCAGGTCGTCGCCTTCGCGGCCCAGGGCTTTGCCGCACAGCAGCACCAGCAGGGGGCGCAGGCGCTTGCCACCGGCGGACGTGATATAGTCGCCGATCTTCGATACCAGCGGCACGCGCGAGGTCAGCTGCTTCTTGATGATCTCGTCGACGGCGCTGAAATCATCAGCCACCGCACGGTAGAAGGTTTGGGGTTGCATCGGCTGCTCCAGTGAGGTTGCGCGGCATGCTAGGTCGCAGGTCCCGGTGTGTCAAGGCGCGGTGCCCGCTGGCCGGGGGCGGCACTTGCAAGCAAAACCCGGGTTGCGTACAATCGCGCACCCTAACTTCCTGGGCAGCACCTGCCTTACGCAATTGCACCGGGCCGTTCCAGCCCCATGCAGCCATGCCAGCCAATACTCATCATATAAAGCGCTGGGTGAGCAGGATTATCGGAGAAATACCATGTCTTACGCAGTAATCGTTACCGGCGGCAAGCAGTACAAAGTCGCTGAAGGTGAATTCCTCAAGATCGAAAAACTGGAAGTCGCCACTGGCGAATCCGTGACTTTCGATCGCGTTCTGCTGGTCGCCAACGGTGAAGAAGTCACCATCGGCGCTCCAGTTGTTGCTGGCGCTAAAGTAGTGGCTGAAGTTGTTTCGCAAGGCCGCCACGACAAGGTTCGCATCATCAAGTTCCGTCGTCGTAAGCACCACATGAAGCGTATGGGCCACCGCCAGTGGTTCACCGAGATCAAAATCACCGGCATCCAGGCTTAATCCCCTAGATCCCCTGAATTTATTTGGAGAATTGAACCATGGCTCACAAGAAGGCTGGTGGTAGTACTCGTAACGGTCGCGACTCAGAATCTAAACGCCTTGGCGTGAAGATGTATGGCGGCCAGGTTATCAAGCCAGGCAACATCATCGTCCGTCAGCGCGGTACTGAATTCCACGCTGGCTACGGCGTTGGCATGGGCAAGGACCACACCTTGTTCGCCAAGATCGAAGGCGTGATCAAGTTCGAGAAAAAAGGCGAGTTCATGCGCCGTTACGTGAGCATCGTCGCCGCTTAATCGCGACGTCGCTCCAGAAGCCCCGTCATGCGACGGGGCTTTTTCGTTTGTGGTGAGCCTCTTGCAAAGCTGTTTGTCTGGGTTGCCGGCGTTGGTTTCTACGGTCGTACGGGGCCGCCGCGCTCATTTTTGCAAGAGCCTCATGTTTTTGAGTCATTCAGCTCGTCTGCCGACGAGAGGCGGTTTTAATGAAGTTTGTTGACGAAGTATCCATTCGGGTCAAGGCCGGTGACGGCGGCAACGGTTGCATGAGCTTCCGTCGCGAAAAATTCATCGAGAACGGTGGCCCCAACGGCGGTGACGGTGGCGACGGCGGCTCGGTGTACATGGTCGCTGACGAAAACCTCAACACCCTGGTCGACTATCGCTACACCCGTCACCACGAGGCCCAGCGCGGCGCCAACGGCGGCAGCACCGACTGCACCGGCAAGAAAGGCGACGACCTGTTCCTGCGTGTGCCGGTCGGCACCACCGTGATCGACGCTTCCACCCAGGAAGTGATCGGTGACCTGGTGACCCCGGGCCAGAAGCTGATGGTCGCCCAAGGCGGCTGGCACGGCCTGGGCAACACCCGCTTCAAGTCCAGCACCAACCGTGCACCGCGCCAGACCACCCCGGGTAAACCAGGTGACCAGCGCGACCTGAAGATGGAAATGAAAGTGCTGGCCGACGTGGGCCTGCTGGGCCTGCCGAACGCCGGTAAGAGCACCTTCATTCGCTCGGTTTCCGCCGCCAAGCCGAAAGTGGCCGACTACCCGTTCACCACCCTGGTACCGAACCTGGGCGTGGTCAGCGTCGACCGCTGGAAGAGCTTCGTCATCGCCGACATCCCCGGCCTGATCGAAGGTGCTTCCGACGGTGCCGGCCTGGGTATCCGCTTCCTCAAGCACCTGGCGCGTACCCGCGTGCTGCTGCACCTGGTCGACATGGCGCCGCTGGACGAAAGCAGCCCGGCCGATGCCGCCGAAGTGATCGTCAACGAGCTGACCCGCTTCAGCCCGTCGCTGGCCGAGCGTGAGCGCTGGCTGGTGCTGAACAAGGCCGACATGGTCATGGAAGACGAGCGCGACGCGCGCGTTCAGGAAGTGGTCGAGCGCCTGCAGTGGGAAGGCCCGGTCTACGTGATTTCGGCCATCTCCAAGCAGGGCACCGAAAAACTCAGCCACGACCTGATGCGCTACCTCGAAGACCGCGCCGACCGCCTGGCCAACGACCCGGCCTACGCCGAAGAACTGGCCGACCTCGACCAGCGTATCGAGGACGAAGCCCGTGCCCAGCTGCAGGCCTTGGACGACGCGCGTACCCTGCGCCGTACCGGCGTCAAGAGCGTGCACGACATCGGCGACGATGACGGTTGGGACGATGATTTCGAGGACGACGAAGACGGCCCGGAAATCATTTACGTGCGCGACTGATCGGTTGCAGTACACTAAACGCCGCTCTCTGGAGCGGCGTTTTTGTATCCACGGTATCTACAGATTCGACATAGGTTGGAAGAAGATGCGAAGCAAGGTGACGGGCGCCAAGCGCTGGGTCGTGAAGATTGGCAGTGCTCTGCTGACCGCCGATGGCAAGGGCCTCGACCGCGGTGCCATGGCCGTTTGGGTCGAGCAGATGGTCGCGCTGCGTGAGGCAGGCGTGGAGTTGGTACTGGTCTCTTCCGGGGCCGTGGCTGCCGGCATGAGCCAGCTGGGCTGGACCACGCGACCGAGCGCGATGAACGAGCTGCAGGCGGCTGCCTCACTCGGCCAGATGCGCCTGGTGCAGGCGTGGGAGTCGAGCTTCGGCGAGCACGGCAAGCACACCGCGCAGATCCTGCTAACCCATGACGACCTGTCCGACCGCAAGCGTTACCTGAACGCCCGCAGCACCCTGCGCACGCTGGTCGACCTGGGCGTGGTGCCGGTGATCAACGAAAACGACACCGTGGTCACCGACGAGATCCGTTTCGGCGACAACGACACCCTGGCGGCGCTGGTGGCCAACCTGGTCGAGGCCGACCTGCTGGTGATCCTCACCGACCGCGATGGCATGTTCGACGCCGACCCGCGCAACAACCCCGAAGCCCAGCTGATTTACGAAGCCCGCGCCGACGACCCGTCGCTGGACGCCGTGGCCGGTGGCACCGGTGGTGCGCTGGGCCGTGGCGGCATGCAGACCAAGCTGCGCGCTGCGCGCCTGGCTGCCCGTTCCGGTGCCCACACCATCATCATTGGTGGCCGCATCGAGCGCGTGCTGGACCGCCTCAAGGCGGGCGAGCGCCTGGGGACTCTGCTGTCGCCCGAGCGCGGCATGCTGGCTGCACGCAAGCAGTGGCTGGCCGGTCACCTGCAAACCCGTGGCACCCTGGTGCTGGACGCCGGTGCCGTGCAGGCGCTGCGCCAGGCCAACAAGAGCTTGCTGCCGGTTGGCGTGAAGACGGTGCAGGGTAGTTTCCGCCGTGGCGAGATGGTGGTGTGCGTCGGCCCGGACGGTCTGGAAGTGGCGCGCGGGTTGGCCAACTACAGTGCCCTGGAAGCGCAGAAGATCATTGGTCAGCCGTCCGATGCCATCGAAAGCCTGCTGGGCTACAGCGCCGAGCCGGAGCTGGTGCACCGCGACAACCTGGTGCTGGTATGAGCCTGTTCAAGCGGGTGATCGGCGTGATAGCGCTGGTGCTGCCAATGCTGGCCGGGGCCGAGGAAATCGGCCAGGTGTCCACCGTGTTCAAGTTCCTCGGGCCGAACGACCGCATCGTGGTCGAGGCGTTCGACGACCCCAAGGTCGAGGGCGTGACCTGCTACCTGTCGCGGGCCAAGACAGGCGGTGTGAAGGGTGGGTTGGGGCTGGCCGAGGACCGTGCGGAGGCATCGATTGCTTGCCGTCAGGTTGGGCCGATCAACTTCAAGGGTGAGTTGAAAGACGGCGAGGAGGTGTTCAAGGAGCGCACCTCGCTGGTGTTCAAGACCATGCAGGTGGTGCGCTTCCTGGACAAGAAGCGCAATACGCTGGTGTACCTGGTATACAGCGACCGCATGATCGAGGGCAGCCCGCAGAATGCGGTGACTGCGATACCGATCTTGCCTTGGGCGCATTGATAGCCTGGTAGATCCTGGGAGGCCTTTGGCCTCCATCGCGACACAAGGCCGCTCCCACAAAAGTCCTGCGTACGCCGATCAATGTGGGAGCGGCCTTGTGTCGCGAAAGGGCCGCAAAGCGGCCCCATCACACCGGTATCAGGCCAATTCCTCAGCCTGATGATCCTCACGCACAACCGCCTTCACCTCATCCAGCCGGCTGATGAACTTCCAGTCCGCCTCGTCGATGTAGATGCCATTCGGCCCGCTACCGCCTTCCAGGTCGATCGCCACACGCGCCGATACCTGAGGCTTCACACTCGCCAGGATCGGCACAAAGCCCAGCTGCAGGCTGGTTTCCAGCAGTGCTGCCTGGTTGCGTTCGTCGATGTCCGCCGCTTCGTCCAGGTAGTACGGCAGGCGAATGCGCCCGGCCAGGTCACGGTCCATCAGGTGCAGCAACAGGTACATGTTGGTCAGCGCCTTGATGGTCATGGTGGTGCCGTTGGACGCCGCGCCGTCAATGTCGGCGTGGATGATCGGCTGGCCGTTGACCTTGGTGATCTCGAACGCCAGCTCGAACAGGTCCTTCAGGCCCAGCTGGTTGTGGTTGGCTGCCACCAGCCGTGCCAGGTACTCCTTGGCTTCTTCGTTCTTGTTGTCCTGCTCGGCGCTTTGGGTCAGGTCGAACACCGACAGGGTTTCGCCTTCTTCGTACTGGCCGGCACTGTGGATGATCTGGTCGATGTGCTTGAGCGCTTCCTTGTTCGGCGCCAGCACCACGCGGAAGCTTTCCAGGTTGGACACCTGGCGCTTGTTGATCTCGCGGTTGAACAGGGCCAGTTGGTGCTCGAGGCTGTCGTAGTCGCTACGGATGTTGCGCAGGGTACGGGCAATGTCGGTGACTGCAGCGCGGCGTGCCTTGGCCAGGGTCAGGGCTTCGTCGGTGCGGTGCGCGTAGGCGTTCACCAGCAGTTGCAGGCGGCGTTCCATGTCGTCTTCGCTGTCGAACTTGGCCACGCCTTTCAGGCGCACCTGGGCGTACAGCGCTTCGATCTGGTTATCCACGCGCTGCAGGCCTTGCCAGCTGTCCTGGTAGTCATTGAGCAGCGGCAGCAGGTTGTCCATCGAGTCGTCGATGGCTTCCATGAACGGCGTGCCGTAGGGCAGGTCGGCCGGCAGCAGTTGACGACGGCGCAGGGCGTCTTCCAGGGTGCGTTGCTTGGACTCGAGGTCGCCGATCTGGCGGCCGACCAACTGCAGCTTGGCCGACAGCTGCTGGACGCGTTCGGTGAAGGCGTCGCTGGAACGCTTCAATTCGTCCTGGGCAGCTTCCAGCTGCGACAGTTGCTCCAGCTTCTCTGGCTCTTCGGCGCTGAGGGTTTCACTGCGGCGGAAGTCTTCCAGCGCCTTTTGCGCATCCAGCACTTCCTGGTACAGGGTTTCGGTTTGCGCCTTGGAGGCAGAGCGGTCGGCGGCTACGGCTTGCTGGGTCTTGAGCTGTTTCAGCTCTTTTTCCAGGCGCTCTTTCTGGTCGCGCAGGGCGGCACGGTCGGCCAGGGCCTGCAGTGCCGGCGGGTCGATGTTGGTCAGGTCGATGGCCAGGCCCGGGGCTTCGAAGCGCTCGCCCTTGAAGCCGTCGAGCACCGCTTCCAGCGATTTTACCCACAGGTCGCTGTCGTCCAGCTCGATGCCACGGTCGCCCAGCGGCAGGCTGAACAGCGCGCCGTTGAACAGGCGCATCAGGCGGTCGACGTCGGCTTGCGAGAACTCTTCGCGCAGGCGGGCGTAGCTGTTGTTGTCGGCGTGGTCGAGCTGCTGCTTGACCTGCTTCAGGCGTTTTTCCAGGTCGCGTACGCGCTCGTCGAGGTCTTCGGCGCTGAACTGCCGCGACTGGGCCAGGGCGCCGGCCAGTTCGTCGTGGGCGTCCTTGGCTGCCAGCAACTGCTGCTCCAGCACCTTGACGTCATCAACCAGGGCAAAGCGGTGCTTGAGCACCGACAGCTCGCCCAGCCAGCGCTGGATGCCGGTGATTTCACGCTCCAGGCGCATCAGCTCCTGGGTGCCGCCGCGCTGGTCGTTCTGCAGGCGGTCCTGCTCGCCACGGTAGTGCTCGGACTGGATGACCAGCTCTTCCTTGCGCGCCATGGCGTATTCCTGCCAGGTGCCCAGCAGGGTGTCGAGTACGGGCGAAATGCGGTGCAGTTTGCCGCGCAGGATGTCGCGCTGGGCCACACCTCCGGCCAAGGCCTCGACCAGCGGGCCGGCGGCGACCAGGGCGTTGTAGTCCTGCTCCATGCGGCGCACGTCGCGGAACGCTTCTTCGCACGCGGCGATGTAGTCGACGCTGCCCGAACGCAGGCTGTGCTCGAACGCGTCGAGGAACAGCTGCTTGAGCTTGGCGGCGGTGATTTCGCGCATGTGCAGCAGGTTGATGAACAGTGCGCGGAAGGTTTTCAGGCTTTGCTCGCTGGTGGAGCGCAGCGGGATCATGGTCAGGTCCAGCGGCACCGAGGTGTGGCCGCCAACCAGCAGGCGGCGCAGTTCGTCCGGCTTCAGCTCGTAAGCCTTGATGCCTAAGCGTTCAAGGTTGGTGAACAGCTCTTTCTGGCGCAGGCAGGTGTCGTTCTTCTGGTAGTGGGCCAGGTCCAGTTCGCCCTTGTAGGCAAAGAACTGGTGGCCGAAACCGCCACCTGGGCCGCGGCCGACCACGCCGATCACGTGCGGGCCGTGCGGCAGGCTCAGTTCGCAGAGAATGTACGAAGTGTCGCTGGCGAAGTAGAAGCGGCGCGACTGCTCAAGGCTGTACTTGCCGAAGCTCATGTCCGACATGCGCGCCAGGATCGGGAACTGCAGGGCGTTGATCGACGCCGATTTACCCAGGTTGTTGGCGCCGTACACCGACAGCGGGTGCTCCAGCGGGAACAGGCCAAGGCTGTAGCCGGCGGTGTTGAGCAATGCAAAGCGGCGGATGCCGTAGCGTTCCTGGCTCATGCGTCAATCTCCTGTTGCTCTTCGCGGATGGCCCGGGCCAGGGCTTCTTCTTCGCTTTCCTCGCCGTCGAACGGGCTGAGGTCCAGCGGGTCGTCGGTGCGGTTGAGTTCTTCGGGGCTTTCTTCCTCGACCAGTACCGGGGTGGGCAGCGGCAGGTCGCTGTGCAGGGTGGCGGCCAGGTCGCGGTCCTGCTGCACCGACAGGCACACATCGAGGAAGCGGTGCATCGGCGGCAAGAAGCGGTAGATGCCGCCTTCTTCGTGGGCGAAACCAAGCTGGGTCATGCGGCGCAGGATTTTTTCTTCCAGCTCGTCCACGGTCTGCACTTCGGCCTGCAGGAACAGGTCGCGGTACTTGTCCAGCAGCGAGGGCAGCTCGTCACGGCCAATACTGCCGCCATCGAGCACGGCCATCGGGTCGCGGCCCTGGTCGGCCAGATGCTCGACCAGAATGAAGGTGAACAGCGACAGGCGCTGCGCGGTCTTGTTCACCTGTGCGGCGGTCATGTCCGGCACGAAGTAGTAGAAACCACGGGTATCGCACACCAGCTCGAAGCCCAGGGCCTTGAACAGGGTGCGGTACTGGTCCTGGAAGTTCGACAGCTGGGCGTACAGCTCCGGGTCGCGGCGGCTGACGTGGAAGCCTTTGAACAGCTCGCGGAAGATCGGTGCGAGCTGGGACAGTTCGGAAAGATCAAGATGCATGGGCTGGGCTCGCGTTGGGTTCGGTAGGCGCGCTGGTGGCGTCTTCGCGGCTGGAGGTCAGGGCGAACGAGCGCAGGCTGACCAAGTGTTCCTGGGTGGTGTATTCGCGGCGGTCGAGGCGTTCGCGCTTGAAGCGCTTTTCCCGCGACAGGCGCGAGAACCAGTACAGCAGCTCGTCGGTGGCGCCTTCGGGTTCCTGCTCCAGCAGCCAGACCATCAGGTCGGGCAGCGGCAGGGCCTGTTCGCAGCGTTCGGCCATCTCTTTGACCGTGCGCGGTGCACGGGGCAGGGCACCGGACTGGGTCTTGTGGGCCTTGGGGAAGCGCGCCGGCTTGGGCTCGAAGCGGGCCAGGGCATACACATAGGCCTCGACCTGGCTCGCGCTGCCCAGGAAGGTGCTTTGCGGGCGGGTGAACATCGGCATGGCCGCTTGCGGCACGGCATCGATGCCCTTGCGCCGGATCACCGACAGGGCCAGCGCAGCGCCACGGGTTACGGCGTTGTGCCGGCGGGCTTCTTCACGCAGCGGCAGCAGCAGTTCGCGGGCGTGGCGCAGGGTGAGCTGGGCGCTGGTCTGCATTTCCAGGATGCGCGCGTGGGTACGCAGCAGCATGTCGTCGTCGACCAGGTGGCCCAGGCGGGCTTGCTCACCCAACAGTTTCAGCAGCACGGTCTCGACCTTGCGCACGCCTTGTTCGAAGGCGCCGTCGGCGTTCACGAGCTGGATCATCGGTTCGACGTATTCGTCCCAGGTGGCCAGTACTTCGGCATAACGCTGGCGCAGCGGGATCTGGCGGTTGCTGGTCTTGGCCCGTTCGGCCACGGCCACCAGCGCCTGCTCGTCGTTATCGAGCTTTTTAAGCACATCGCGCACACGCATGTCGAGCAGGCGCAGCTGGCGCGCCAGGTCGTCGCTGTCGCGGTTGTCGAAGGCGTCCTGGATGTGGCCGGCCAGGCGTTCCAGGTGGCGCAGGTAGGCTTCGATCTCCAGGCACAGGCCCAGCCGGTGTTCGCGGCGCAGGTAGGCGAGGAAGTCATGGATCTGCGCGTTGAGCTCGAAACGGTTCGGGCTTTTGGCCACCGGGACCAGGATATCCAGGCGGATCCATACGTCGAGCAGCTGGGTGATGTCCTGCGGGGTGCTCTCGACCTGCTGGCGGGCCACATGCTGGCGCAGCTCGACCAGGCTCAGGGTGCCCTGGTCGAAACGCTCGCACAGCGGCTCGATCAGGGCCCAGTGTTCGGCTAGGGCGCGCAGGACGCGCTTGGGTTCGATCATTGGCTTCGACTCGTTGCCAAGAAAAAGGGGGCGATTGTACTGCATCCGGGGGGGAGGTTTTTACCCCTTGGTCTGTAATGAGAGATGTTTGGCTTGAGGTTTGTACTGGATGTGAGACCGAGCGCCGCCCGCGCGGCGCATCGCGGATAAATCCGCTCCTACATTTGTTGCAACGTGCCGAACCTGTTACGCCATGGTTGCCTGCCTTGGTGCATGTCTTGAGTCTTGCAAACCGCTGACAACCATGGCCTGTCAGGCATGGCCACGTTGCAACAAATGTAGGAGCGGATTTATCCGCGATGCGCCGCGCGGGCGGCGCTCGGTCGGACAGACCCTGCAAAAACCGAGGCGTACACGCTAGAATGTGCGACGTTTCAAACCCCGGACCCCCGAGCCTTGCTGACCGAACCCCGCCGCCGCGCCTACCTTTCCGCCATGCAAGTGGTGCATTGGCTGCCGCGCGCCGAACTGCCGTTCGCCGCACCGTCGCGCCCTGAGCTGCTGTTGCCACAGGCGCCGGTAGAGGCAGCCGATTTCGAGATTCGGCCAACCGCGCCGGCGGCCAGCGAGGCCGCGCCCCAGGCGCGCTCGGGCGAGCGCCCGAAAATCGAGATTCCGCGTCCTGGCAGCACGCCCAAGGTCGCTGCCAAGCCTGCCGAAGTCGAGGTAGTTGCGCCCACGCCGCGCCCGGCCCCGGTACCTCCACCGCGTTTCGCGCTGCAACTGCTGCGCGCCGGCAGTTGCCTGCTGCTGGTCGAACTGGCCACCGGCCAGCCGTTCCAGAGCCGCGACCCGTCCTACCTGCTGCTCAAGGACATGCTGCGCGCCGCCGGCCTGCCTGACGCCCCGCAGATCATCGGCGAACCGGTGCGTTGGCCGTTGCTGGTGCGAGGCAACATGGACCAGGGGCCGGAAGCTGCGCGCGATTTTGTCCGGGGCTTTGTTCAGGCGCGCCTCGAAGATGCCCCGAGCACCTGCCTGTGGCTGATCGGCCTGCCGGCGCTGCGCTTTGCCGCCAATGCCGACGCCGACGCCTATTACCAAGCCCTGACGCTCGACGGCCTGGGCGATGCCTGGGCACTGCCGGGCCTTGAACTGTTGATGGACGAGCCGCAGCGCAAGGCGGACGTCTGGAAAGCCATGCGCCAGCTGATGGCGCGCTGGAAGAGCGTTGAATGAGTGAATCGATCAGTTTCCGCCCGATGACCGAGGCGGATCTGGATGCCGTACTTAAGATCGAATATGCCGCGTTCAGTCATCCCTGGACCCGCGGGATTTTTCTGGATGCGCTCAAATCGTACGAAATCTGGCTGATGTTCGACGGCCAGCAGCAGGTAGGCCATGGCGTGATCAACGTGATCATCGACGAGGCGCACCTGCTCAACATCACTGTCAAACCTGAAAACCAGGGCCGTGGCCTGGGCCTGCGCCTGCTGGAGCACCTGATGGCCCGGGCCTACCAGCTCAATGGTCGCGAGTGCTTCCTGGAGGTGCGTGCCAGCAACCAGTCGGCCTATCGTTTGTATGAGCGCTACGGCTTCAACGAAATCGGCCGCCGCCGCGACTATTATCCGGTTGCCGGGGGGCGCGAAGACGCGCTGGTGATGGCGTGCACCCTGCTTGAGGACTGACCTTGCAGGTGAGGAGTAATAGGGTGGCTTTCGCGGTCACCAGTACAGTGGCTTGCATGCCGGTCTCTTCTGAGTGGGCACCCGGTCGGGAAACTGATTGGAAGCAAGCTCGTCCTCGGTTACTACTCGGCGCATCCAGTGGGAGTTGTTTTGCAGCGACCCCGGCAGCGTCCGCTTCATGCCCTCGCGATGCGGCAAGATCACACCCAGTCGCAGGTCCGAGAAATCTTCCTTGATAGCTTTCAGGGCGGGTGTCAGGTCGGTATCGGCAGAAACCAGAACCAGTTGCTGGATTCGCTCACCCGTGGGAAGCCCAGCTTGTCGGGCTGCGAGCCGATACATGCTGATGGCGATGTGAACATCCGTCTCCTTTTCTTCCAGTTTCCAGATGGCTACCTGGTCGAGCCTGGAGGGTGGCGTGTCTTTGCTCACGAAGCGAGGTGCGTTGCGTGGCTCAAGTTGATGTCTTCCGTAATGCACGGTTACACCTTGCGCAATCAAGGCCCGAAGGTAGGTGTCCTGAGCCTCTTTGGAAAGGTTTCCGCGGCTGGCAAGCGACGGTTTCACACCCGAGGTGAAAAAGCTGATGGCGCTCAGTTCGCTTTCGGGTTGTTCGATGCGAATGATGTGCTTCAGTAAGGCAGGTAGATCCAACCACTTGTATTTAGTGCCTGCCACCAGGCCATAGAACACGTTGTAGCCGTCTACAAAGCAGGCAGTACGCAAGGGTATCTTTCCTTGAAAACGAAAAAACCGGCACTAGGCCGGTTTTTTCACCCCAACAGCCGACGAATCAAATCATCGCGTACGAGGCTGAGTAGTGAGTGGGATTATGCCACCGTGGCTGAGTGAGTCAACGAGTAGCAGGGGCCGGCGAACAGTTGCAGGGCAATGATGGCTGACAATGGGCGATCGATACCGAGGAATAGTATTTCCTGGCGTTGCGCGTGAAATAACGCGAAATATTCGAGTCGATCACGTTGGAAAGGAGAGCCGATATGAACGGTACCAAGAGGGGATTGCTGACACTATGTTTGGCATTGGGCGGCGTGTCCCACGCCGACGAACGCGACCTGTGGATGTTCGCCCAATGGGCTGGCGACCATCAAACCCGGCCTTTTCGTGAAATGCTGGTGGATGCCCGTCTTTATGGCGTAGTACCTATCCACCAGTTGCTGCGCTCGGCCTCGGACTGGAAGCTGTGCCAGGCGTCTCCCTTTGCCGTGCCGCCTGCCAGCAACTGGTCGGCTGTACGTTCGACCCTCTCGCTGATCAAGACGCTTGATGATCAAGGCATCCTGCGCCAGTTCGAAGTGGTCTCCGCCTACCGTAACCCACGCCTGAATACCTGCGCGGGCGGTGCTGCCAACAGTGCCCATACCCGTGCCTTCGCCGTTGATATCCTGTTGCCGGCCTGGGCCGATCCCAACCCGCTGTGCCGCTTCTGGCAGCAGTATGGCCAGGCCTGGAACATGGGCCTGGGGCGCTACCCGTCCGGGCGTATCCATGTGGACACCGCCGGCTATCGCACCTGGGGCGGCGATGGCAGCGCTGGCTCGTCGTTCTGCATCAAGCCCAAGTGAGCCAGGCAGCGCTGGCATTCGCTGGTGACCCATTCGGCAAAACGCTGGCGCTTGCCGCCGTCTTCGACCGGTTGTGGGCTGAGCAGGTAGTAGGCCGAACCATCGCGGACAAAACCAAAGGGCGCCTGCAACTGCCCGCTGTCGAGTTCGTCGCGCACCATCAGGGCTGAGGCCATGGCCACGCCCAAGCCGGCGCTGGCGGCCTGGATCGACAGGTAGAAGTGCTCGTAGTCGCTGCGTTCGTTATGCCGCGCCTGCTGGCCGCTAAGGCGTAACCAGGTGGGCCAGGCGCCGGGGCGGGTGGTGCTGTGCAGCAGGCGCTGGCCGTTCAGCTGGTTGGGGGCAGTGGGGTGACACACCGGGCCGATCCATTCGTCGCAGATTTTCTGGTTGTACAACTGGTTATCCCAGTGAAAGTCGTCGCGGCGGATTGCCAGGTCGACACCGCTACGGGCGAAGTCCAGCGGCCCGCCTGCGGCTACCAGGTGCAACTGCAGGTCGGGGTGGTCGGCATGGAAGCGCGGCAGGCGCGGGATCAGCCAGCGCATGGCGATGGTCGGCTCGCAGGACAGCACCAGCACATTGTCGCGGGCCTGTTGCTGCAAGCGCTGCACGGCACCTTCGAGCTGTTCGAAGATCGCCTGGGTAGTGCCTTGCAGGGCGCGGCCGGCTGGGGTGAGGAAAATGGCCCGGTTACGGCGTTCGAACAGGTCCACGCCGAGGTGTTCTTCAAGCAGGCGTACCTGGCGGCTGACGGCGCCGTGGGTGACGTGCAGGTGCTCGGCGGCGCGCACGAAGCTTTCGGTCCGGGCGGCGATGTCGAAGTAGCGGAAGGCGTTGAGTGGCGGCAGTTTCATGGTTTTATGTTTTTAGGCCCGGCCTCTTCTTGGGCACTACACCTCTGTGAAAAAAACTATCAGATTTCCCTTACTATAAATCGATTTTTCCTGGCTATTAAGCGCTCGATAATTGCGCGGTCTGTGCATTTCCATCGCCTATCGAGAGCCACCCGCATGACCGAACTCATCGCCGTCGCCCTGTTTACCTTGCTCGCCGTCATCAGCCCTGGCGCCGATTTCGCCATGGTCACCCGCAGCAGTTATGCACAGGGCCGAAGGGCCGGGCTGGCCGCTGCCGTGGGCATTGCGCTGGGCGTGCAGGTGCACGTGCTGTACACGGTGTTGGGCATTGCAGTGCTCATCAGCCAGAGCCCGGCTTTGTTCTTCACCATGAAAGTGCTGGGTGCGGGCTACCTGATCTATCTGGGCTACCAGTCATTGACCAATACCCGGCGCATCAGCCTGGATGGTTTAGGGCAAACCGCTGGTGGCGTATTGCAAGCCCTGCGAACGGGCTTTCTGACCAATGCCCTCAACCCCAAGACCATGTTGTTTGTCATCAGTGCGTTCACTCAGGTAGTCCAGCCCGGTAGCCCATTGGTGCTGGACTTCGCCTACGGGGCGTTCATGTCCTTTGCCCACTGGCTGTGGTTCAGCCTGGTGGCGGTGTTCTTCTCCAGCACGGCATTGCGCAAGGCGATGATCGAGCGGCAAGTGCTGGTGGACCGAGTGATCGGGCTGGCGTTGATCGGGCTTGGTTTGGCAGTGGCGGTGACGGGTATACGTTGAGGCGGCGATTGCAAGTTGGGGTGACGGCCACTTAGAATAGAATCATTCCCATTTGCGAAGCTTCGCGATGAAATCAACCCCTCCCGCCGCCGTAGACACCCTGGATGCCTTGTACAAGGGCTATCACGGCTGGTTGCTGGTGTGGTTGCGCCAGCGCCTGAACTGCCCGCAGCATGCCGCAGACATGGCCCAGGACACGTTCGTTCGTTTGCTCAGTGCTGGCAGCTACGTCGCCCCACGCGAGCCTCGGGCCTTGCTGGCGACGGTGGCGCGGCGCCTGCTGATCGACCGTGGACGTCGGCACAAGCTGGAGCAAGCCTATCGCGAAGCGTTGGCGCTGCATGTGGAACAGATGGAACAAGCGCCATCTCCCGAGCAGATTCACACGGCAATACAAGCTCTGGAGCAGATCGACCGTGCCCTGTCGCGCATGCAGCCGCGGGTACGCCAGGCGTTTGTGCTGCGCCATCTCGAAGGCCTGAGCCACAGCGAAATCGCCGAGCATTTGCAGGTGTCCACCAAGAGTGTGCAAGGCTACCTGGTGCAAGCGCTGCTGGCCTGTCACGCCGCCGCAGAGGCCTGCCTGTGAGCCCGGAAGTTCTTCATGAGGCCGCCGAGTGGTTCGTGCGCCTGGACGACCAGCCCAGTGGTCGCGACCGTGAGGCGTTTCGTGCCTGGCTGGAGCAGGACAGCGAGCACCTCGAAGCCTTCCAGCGTATGCAGGAAACCTTGGCCCCCTTGCAGGTGCTCAAGCATGCGCCAGCCCGCAGTGCGCTGCGGGCGTTCAAGCAGCAGCGGCGTTCGGCCAACGCCATGAAGGCGCTCGCGCTGGCTGTGGTGCTGGCCTTGCCGTTGGTGCTGTTCGTGCAGCAGGGGCCGGCCTACCTGCTGGCCGATATTCGCACCGGCAGCGGTGAATGGGCCACGCGGCAGTTGCCTGATGGCAGCCTGCTTCGGCTGGATGGTGGATCTGCCGTCGACCTGGACTTCGATGACCGGACGCGGACGGTTCGCCTGCTACGTGGGGAAATCCTGGTGGATGTGGCCAAGGACGCCGGGCGTCCGTTCAGGGTGGTCACCGAACATGGCAGTGTGCGGGCGTTGGGCACGCGTTTTGTCGTGGAGCAGTTGGCCGAAGGCTCACGCCTGGCAATGATCGAATCCACTACCGAAGTCGACAGCCATGGCCAGCGCCGGGTGGTATCGGCAGGCCAGGAACTGCATTTCGATGCGACGGGGCCAGGTGAGGTACAGCCTGTCGACGGCAGGGGCGTGGAGCAGGCCTGGGCCCGGCACCAGCTGGTGGTACGCGAGCGGCCGCTGGTCGAGGTGCTCGAACAGCTGAGCCGTAACCATTCGGGCTACCTGCTGTTCGACCGCAAGGCCCTGGCGAACATTCGCGTGACTGCTGTCTTGCCGGCCGACGACAGTGAGCGGGCATTGCGCCTGTTGGCACGTAGTCTGCCGCTGGGCATCGATCACTACACGCCCTGGATCACGCGGGTGCGCTACCTGCCTGAATCCGAGCTCAGATAAAAAACATTCCTGTCTGCTTCCAGTTCTCGATTTCCGTGCGTCCTTGTCGTAAGCCAACATAACGGAGTATCGGGAACATGCTTTCGAACTTGCGCGCGCGCATCCCTTTCACGCCTCGCAATGCGCTGGCCCTGGGGCTTCACCTGGGGCTGGGCAGCCTGCCGCTGCTGGCGCCTGTGGCCGCAGCCCAGCAGCAGGTGCAGCGCTATGACATCCCGGCAGGGCAGTTGGGGGATGTGCTCAGCAGCTTCGCTCGCCAGGCCGGCGTGGCCATTTCGTTCGACGCCAGCCAGGTGGCAGGGCGGCGTAGCATCGGTTTGCAGGGCAGTTACGGCGTAAATGAAGGGTTTGCCGTGCTGCTGGGCGGGCAGGGGCTGCAGGCGCAAGGGAGTGCCGATGGCTTCGTGCTGGTCAGCGTGCCGGGCAATGACGGGGCGCTGGAGTTGGGCGCCACCACCATCAATAGTCAGTTGCTGGGTAGCACCACCGAGGGCACGGGTTCGTACACCACGGGTATCACGAACGCCGCCACCAGGCTCAACCTCAGCCTGCGCGAGACGCCGCAGTCGGTCAGCGTGATGACCCGCCAGCGGATGGAAGACCAGAACCTGCGCAGCATCGGGCAAGTGCTTGAGCAAACGCCAGGGGTCAACGTGCAGAGCCCTGGCAGTGACCGCCTGTATGTGTTCTCTCGTGGATTGGCGATCGACAGCTACCAATATGACGGCATGCCCACCACCACGTTCGCCTTCAGCCAGGCGCTGCCCCAGGCGCTGTCGGACATGGCCATCTACGACCGGGTCGAAGTGGTGCGGGGCGCCACCGGGTTGTTGACCGGGGCGGGCGACCCGTCCGGCACGGTAAACCTGGTGCGCAAGAAGCCAACGGACCACTTCAAGGGCTACATCAGTGGCGGGCTTGGTTCCTGGGACCTGTACCGCACCGAAGTGGATGTGTCCGGCCCGCTGACCGACAACGGCGCGGTGCGCGGCCGTGCCGTGGCGGCGTACCAGCAGGCCAACAGCTTCACCGACCACCTGCAGCAGCAGAAGACCATCGTGTATGGCGTCAGCGAGATGGACCTGACGCCGAATACCCTGTTCACCCTGGGCGTGGAGTACCTGGACAGCGACCCGCGTGGCTTCTCCACCACCGGCTTGCCGGTAGTGGCCACCGACGGTTCGGGGCGTGGCTTCCAGTACCGCATGCCACGCTCATACAACGGTGCCAGCCGCGATAGCAGCAACCATCAGGAGTCGGTCAACACCTTCACCTCGCTTGAGCAGCGTTTGGGCGAGGGCTGGTCGCTCAAGCTCGCCGCCAACTATCTGTACGGCACCCGCGATTACGACTCGGTCATCGTCGGCACCACCACGGGCGTGGTCAACCCGACCACCGGCGACGGTTTGCGTTACACCGCCACCAAGGGTGACAACACGCAGAAGCAACGCGGTATCGATGTGATGCTCAGTGGCCCGTTCCAGTTGCTGGGGCGTGAACACGAGCTGGTGATGGGCTTCAATTACCAAAGCTATGAGAACCGCCGCAACGGCTTTGGCAACCTGCTGGCGAACGGCAGCAGTAACAATGGCGTCAGCGGTGTGCCGGTGAACATCTGGACCTGGGACAACCAAGGCCCGACACCGTCCTACAACTTCAACCGTGAAGACGATGATATCGACCAGCGCCAAACCGGGGCCTATCTGGCGACGCGCCTGAAACCGACGGATGATCTGTCGGTGATCCTGGGTGCGCGGGTCAGCAATTACCAGTACGACGCCCTGTTCCATTACCACGTTGCCAGCCTGCAGCCCTACGACACCGATGATTCGGTCAAGGCCACGGGGGAGGTGACGCCCTATGCAGGCGTGGTTTACGACCTGAACGATGTGCACTCGGTCTACGCCAGCTACACCAGCATCTTCAAGCCGCAGCCCTACCGTAACCAGGCAGGAAAGCTGCTGGAGCCGCGTGAAGGGGACAACTACGAACTTGGCCTGAAGAGCGAGTATTTCGGTGGCCGCCTGAACACCGCTTTTGCGCTGTATGAAGTCAAGCTGGACAACGATGCCGTGGCCGACGGGACCGTGGCCGGCAGTGATGGCCTGATCACCGCGTATCGCGCAGAAAAGACCACCACCCGCGGTATCGACATGGAGGTAAGCGGGGAGCTGGCGCCGGGCTGGAACCTGGCAGCCAGCTATACCCATTCCAGGGTGAAGGACAATGACGGCGAGCGGGTCAAGACCACCATCCCGATGGACATGTTCAAGCTGTGGAGCACTTACCAGCTGTCTGGTGAACTGGAGCGTCTGACCGTTGGTGGTGGTGTGAACTGGCAGAGCGGCATGCACTTTACCGCCACGCCTTGGCAGGTCGGTAACCCGGTGAAGATCAAGCAGGGAGACTATGCCACCGTTGGCCTGATGGCTCGCTATCAACTCACGCCGCAGTGGTCGGCGACCGCGACCGTGAACAACCTGTTCGATAAGAAGTACTTCAGCTCGTTCGATGACAACTTCAACAGTGCATCGTACGGTGAACCGCGCAACTTCATGCTGAGTTCGAAGTGGGAGTTCTGACGCGCTAACAGGCCATGCAGCCCCTGCGGTGGGGGCTGCATATTGCCAGGAGAACGGGTGAATCTTTTTCGCGGGCAAAGAAAAAGGGCTTACCTTGCGGTAAGCCCTTCGTCTTGTTTGGTGGCTACACAGGGACTTGAACCCCGGACCCCAGCATTATGAATGCTATGCTCTAACCAACTGAGCTATGTAGCCGATGGCGCGCATTATTCTCTTGAACGGCCCCCCTGTCAACACTCATTTCAAAAAAAATTTGCACGCTTTCAAAAACTTAGCGGCCGGGCGCGGTTTCAGCGCACCACAAGCCAGTGCCCGAGCACGCCCTGAAGCTGCAGATGCTGGGCCGCAGCCAGGGATTGCAGGCTTTCCTGTGGCTGGTCGAGGTTGAAATCACCGCTTACGCGCCGATGGGCCATTTGTTCATCCATCATCCACAGGCGTTGCCCCTGGTACCCGGCAAGGCGCTCCAGCACCTGCCCCAAAGGCATGTCGGTGGCTTTCAGGCGGCCGTTGCGCCAGCTGTCGGCGGTTTTCAGGTCGGCTTTCTGCACCGGGTCGATACGCATGTCATCAAAGGTAACCCGCTCACCCGCCGAGACCATGCGTTGATCCCCCCCTTGGGTGACCATGGCCTTGCCACTGATTACCACGAGTTCATCATGATCTGCATGGCGGGCGACCTGCAGGCGAGTGCCGAACACCTGGATGCGTGCGCTGCCCACTTCCACTTCCATCGCCCGTCCATCGAGCACAACCTCCAGGTACACCTGGCCCTGCACCAGGTGCAGTTGACGCGTACGGCCGCGCAGGTCGACGTTCATGGCGCTGGCGCTGTCCATGTTAAGCGTGGTGCCATCTGCCAGGCGCGTGCTGCGGCGTTCGCCCACGTCGGTGTGCAACTCGCTGGCCAGGCGCTGCATCAGCGGCCAGTAGAGGTAAGCTGCGGCGCTTAATACAAGCAGGAACACAAGTGCCAGCCATTTGCCCAGGTGGCTGCGGCGCACAGTGACCTGCCGTGGGCGGGGGCGGGCGGGTGGTGGCTGCAACTGCTGCCAGAACGTTTCCAGCTCGGCATAGGCGCGAGCGTTATCGGGGGCCTGGCACCAGGCCGCAAATGCCTGGCGCTGGGCTTCGTCACAGCCGGGTTGGCGCAATAGCGAAAACCACTCCAGCGCTTCCTGCTGTGGGTCGGGCTGCAGTTGCATGGCGGGCATCGGGCTCATGGGTAGGTCTGCTCACGATAGGGGCCGTTTCGCCCAACGATGACAGGGGTATGGGTCAAGGATGCTAATTATATTGAGAACCATTTTCAAGTACGTCGCGACGGAGGGATAAAAAAGGTAGCTATGTATCTATTTGTTTCCTGATAATCGGATCCCAAACCTGAGGACGGAGATTTAGGCAAATGGCCATCAGTAGTGCCTCCACCGCGTCCACCAACGCAACGGCAAACCAAGCCACGCCGCTGGTGATGCGCATCATTGGTTTCTGCGCCCTGGCGCACCTGATCAACGACCTGATCCAGTCGGTGCTGCCGGCGATCTACCCGATGCTCAAGGCCAACTACGACCTGAGCTTTGCCCAGATCGGCCTGATCACGCTGACGTTCCAGATCACCGCTTCGTTGCTGCAACCCTGGGTCGGCTTTTTCACCGACCGCCGGCCGACACCGAACCTGTTGCCGATGGGCACCTTGTGCACGCTGGTGGGCATCGTGATGCTTGCTTTTGTGGGCAGCTTCCCGATGATCTTGCTGGCCTCGGCGCTGGTCGGTATCGGCTCATCGACGTTCCACCCGGAAACCTCGCGTATTGCACGCTTGGCCTCTGGCGGGCGCTTCGGCCTGGCCCAATCGACCTTCCAGGTGGGCGGCAACACCGGTTCGGCCCTGGGCCCGCTGCTGGCGGCGGCCATCGTCATTCCATTCGGCCAGACCCACGTCGCCTGGTTCGGCCTGGCCGCGCTGTTCTTCTTTGGCGTCACCTTGATGCTGCGTGGCTGGTACAAGGAGCACCTCAACCAGGCCAAGGCGCGCAAGGCGGTGCAGGCCACCCACGGCATCTCGCGCAACCGGGTGATCGCAGCGCTGATCGTGCTGGGCTTGCTGGTGTTCTCCAAGTACTTCTACATGGCCAGCTTCACCAGCTACTTCACCTTCTACCTGATCGAGAAGTTCGATGTGTCGGTGGCCAGCTCGCAGCTGCACCTGTTCCTGTTCCTCGGCGCGGTGGCGGCCGGCACGTTCTTTGGCGGGCCGATCGGTGACCGCATCGGGCGCAAGGCGGTGATCTGGTTCTCGATTCTGGGTGTGACGCCGTTCACCTTGGCACTGCCGTATGCCGACCTGTTCTGGACCACGGTGTTGAGCGTGGTGATCGGCTTTATCCTGGCGTCGGCGTTTTCCGCGATTGTGGTCTATGCGCAGGAGCTGGTACCGGGCAGCGTGGGCATGATCGCCGGTATCTTCTTCGGGCTGATGTTCGGCTTTGGCGGCATTGGTGCGGCGCTGCTAGGTTATGTGGCGGACCTGCGCGGTATCGAATATGTGTACGGGGTGTGCTCGTTCCTGCCGCTGTTCGGGTTGTTGGCGGTGTTCTTGCCGAGTACCGGTAAGCGCTAACATTGCCGGGGCTGCTTTGCAGCCCATCGCCGGCAAGCCAGCTCCCACCCCGGCTGCACAGACCTTGAGCCATGTGCAAAACCTGTGGGAGCTGGCTTGCCGGCGATGGGGCGCGCAGCGGCCCTGACGATTGACGACCTGACACCCTTGGCCTAGAGTGCCGCCTCTTTTTCCAACCACCTGCGTAGTAGTCAAAGCAATGCGCCGTACCCAGTCCCTGCCACACGCCCGTCAGCCTGCCTTCCAGGCCTTGCGTCGTGCGTGGCCGAGCGACACGGTGCTCAAGCGCCGCCGCAGCGTGCTGTTTGCCTTCACCTTCTCGCCACACCTCGCCTGAACTGATCTGCGCTTTTGCGTCGCTCGCCACCCTGGCGTGCGCGCCTGTGTCTGCACGTCTTTTCGGTTTGCAAGGAGTGGTACATGAACATGCGTTTGCTGGCGGGCCTGTTGTTCGCCGTGTCGGTCGTGGGTTTCAGTTTGGGGGCCAGCTTGCCGCTGGTGTCGTTGCGCCTGCATGAAGCGGGGGCGAGCACCCTGGAAATCGGCATCATCTCGGCCATCCCTGCTGCGGGCATGATGCTCTCGGCGTTTCTGGTCGATGCCTGCTGCCGTCACCTCACCCGGCGCACCATCTACTTGCTGTGTTTCAGCCTGTGCACGGTCAGCATTGCCTTGCTCGAGTCGGCATTCGGTTCGCTGTGGCTACTGGCGCTGCTGCGCCTGGGCCTCGGGCTGGGCATGGGGATTGCCATCATCCTCGGCGAGTCGTGGGTCAACGAGCTGTGCCCGGAGCACAACCGCGGCAAGATCATGGCCCTGTATGCCACCAGCTTCACCGGCTTTCAGGTGCTCGGCCCGGCCATGCTGGCGGTGCTGGGTGCCGATAGCCCGTGGATCACCGGGGTGGTCACCGCCTGCTATGGCCTGGCGCTGCTGTGCATCGTGCTGACCGTGCCCAACGACCATGTCGAACATGAAGAGGGCGAAAAGAGCTTTGGCCTGGCCGGGTTCTTCCGTGTGGCGCCGGCGCTGTGCGTGGCCGTGCTGTTCTTCTCGTTCTTCGATGCCGTGGTGCTGTCGCTGTTGCCGGTGTATGCCACCAGCCATGGCTTTGCCGTGGGCGTCGCGGCGCTGATGGTGACTGTGGTGTTTGCTGGCGACATGCTGTTCCAGCTGCCGCTGGGCTGGCTGGCGGACCGGGTGGAGCGCACCGGGCTGCACCTGGTGTGCGGGCTGGTGGCGATGGCGATCGGCATCGGCCTGCCTTGGCTGTTGAACCTCACCTGGCTGCTGTGGCCGCTGTTGGTGGTACTGGGCGCGGTGGCAGGGGGTATCTACACCTTGGCGTTGGTGTTGATCGGGCAGCGCTTCAAAGGCCAGGACCTGGTCACTGCCAACGCCAGCGTAGGGTTGCTGTGGGGCGTGGGGAGCCTGATCGGGCCGCTGCTCAGTGGCGCGGCAATGAATGTGGCGCCACATGGCTTGCCCATGGCGCTGGCGCTGATGGCCGGGTTGTTCGTGTGTTTTGCTAGGCAGTCGTACCGGCGTGCGGGGCGCATCCGCGCTGTAGCGCAATGATGACCTTTCAGGCTGCGCCGACGTTTACCCAGAAGCGCGTCCTGTAGTCGACCCGCACAGGCAGGCTGCGAGTGAGCAGTTGCAGGACCTGCTCGGTGTCAGCCAACTGAAAGGTGCCAGACACTTTCAAGCTTGCCACTTCAGGCGCGCAGCGCAACAGGCCTGGACGGTACCGGCCGAGTTCGGCGACAAACTCGGCCAATGGCATCTGCTGCACACTGAGAACACCGTCGGTCCAGCCCCACGGGTCGCTGTGCAGCGTCACTGTGTGGATGCTGCCATTTGCCCCGACCTGCAAGGTTTCGCCCTGCTCGATTTGCCGCGCAGACGCGGAAGAGGGGAACAGCGTAACTTCGCCACGACGCACCGACAGCAGCAGGCCCTGGCTGTTTTCGCGCAGCAACAGCTGGCTGCCAAGTGTGGTCAGCGGGCCGACACGGGTGTCGATACGGAACGGTCGGTTGTCATTCGGGTTGCTGTCCAGGCTGACCTCGCCGTGGATCAGTTCCAGCCGGCGTTGCGCTGCGCTGTAGCGCAAGTCGATGGCGCTGGCGGTGTTGAGCTGGATGCGGCTGCCGTCGCTGCCTTGCCATTGGCGCCGTTCACCTGTGGCGGTGCTGCTGTCGGCCAGCAGTTGTGGCAGGCCCAACGGTTCGCGTGCAGCCCAGCCCAGGCTGCCGCCCACGGCCAGGAGCCCCAGCAACTTAAGGTGGTTCCGGCGGCTGACGCGTTGGCGCTGGCCGCCGTCCAGGGTGCGCCGGCTCAGGCCCTTGGGCAACGCGGCCATCTCGTCACTGAGGTGGCTGACACGTTGCCAGGCCAGCGGGTTGTGCGGGTGGCTGGCCAGCCATTGCCGGAACTGTTGCTCGGTGCGTGCGCTGGGGCGGTCGAAGCGCAGTTTCACCAGCCAGTCGATCGCCTGGTCGACCTGTGCCTGCGCGGGTGTGCTGTCAGGTGTCGGCATAGCGCAACCGGTAGCAGACGCCCAGGGCCTTGGCCAGGTCGCGCTCGATGGTGGCGCGGGATACGTCCAGCTGCTGGGCGATCTGCACGATGCTCAAACCGTCCAGTTGGGCCAGCAGAAACGCCTGGCGTACACGCGGTTTCAACTGGTGCAGGGCACGGTCCAGGCGCTCCAGGGCATCGAGGATGACCAACCGGTCTTCCTCGCTGGGCACTTCAGCCTCGGGCAAGTGCGCGAGGCTTTCCTGGTAGGCCCGCTCCAGTGCGCGGCGGCGGAACTGGTCGATCATCAAGCCACGGGCGATGCTGCTGAGGTAGGCGCGCGGCTCTTTCAGCGGTGACACCTGGCGGGCGCGCAGCAAGCGTACGAAGGTATCCTGAGCCAGGTCGGCGGCATGCTCGCCGCAACCGACCCGGCTACGCAACCAGCCGCGCAGCCAGGCATGGTGGGACTGGTACAGCAGAGCGACCTCGGCCGGTTTGAGCGTGTCGTTGATCTGCATCGTAGCGAAGGCCCGGTCCCTTGATGTGTGCGATTGTGAATTGTTCTCAATTCTATGCGGGGATGATGGCGTGGAGCAATGGTATGCCAGGAATTAGCCGAGCAAGAACCGGCGTTTGCCCGATGAACGGCTGCGCTAAGCTGGACCTGCAATCGACTTGATGGAGGTGCCATGATTCTGGCCGACGTTTCGCCGCAGGCCTTGCGCGAGGCCACTAATTACCTTGCCGCGCTCGATCCGGACTGGTCGCGGCACCTCGCGGCGACCGGGCCGTGCCTGCACCAGGCCACACCGGGGCGCGAGCCTTATGAGGCACTGGTGCGGGCGATTGCCTACCAGCAGCTGCATGCCCGCGCCGCAGAGGCGATCCTTGGCCGGTTGCTGGCGCTGTTCCCGCAGGTTGCGTTCCCGGCACCGGAGCAACTGTTGGCTGTCAGCCCGGACACCCTGCGTGCCTGTGGGTTTTCGGCAAGCAAGATGGCCACGGTGCAGGGCATTGCCCAGGCCCGGCTGGAAGGCCTGGTGCCGACGCGGGAAGAGGCATTGGCCATGGCTGATGAAGCCCTGATCGAGCGCCTGGTGGCATTGCGTGGGGTAGGGCGGTGGACGGTGGAGATGCTGCTGATCTACAGCCTGGAGCGGTCGGACATTCTGCCAGTGGACGATTTTGGTGTGCGCGAGGGCTATCGACGGCTCAAGGGGCTGGAGAAGGCGCCAACGCCTGCGCAGATGCGCTCGCTGGGTGGCGGCTGGCGCCCATACCGTACCGTGGCGGCCTGGTACCTGTGGCGGGCCTGAGGCTTTCGCACCGACTGTGCCGGCCCTTTCGCGGGCACGCCCGCTCCCACAGGTTCTCCACAGCGCTTGAGCATTGCTCGGTCCCTGTGGGAGCGGGCGTGCCCGCGAATAGGCCGGTACAGGCGACAACTCATCTGGATGCTAACCCATGACTCTCTACACCACCCCCGACCAACGCTGGCAAGCCGTCGAGTCCCGTGACTCCAACGCCACCGGCCACTTCGTCTACGCCGTGCGCACCACCGGCGTGTACTGCCACCCCGGCTGTAAATCGCGCATGGCCAAGCGCAGCAACGTCGAGTTCTACGATACCCCCGTTGCCGCCGAAGCGGCCGGTTACCGCGCCTGCAAACGTTGCATCAGCAAAGCCAGCACCAGCCGCCACAGCCAGTTGGTCACCCGCGCCTGTCGCCTGATCGAAACCTGCGACCCTGCCCCCAGCCTCGACCAGCTCAGCGCGCAGTTGGCTGTCAGCCCCTTCCACCTGCATCGCTTGTTCAAGGCTGAAACCGGCGTAACCCCCAAGGCCTACGCCACCGCCTTCCGCGCCCGGCGTGTGCGTGCGCACCTGGAAGACGGTGAGCGTTCAGTCACTGACGCCATCTACGATGCGGGCTACAACTCCAACAGCCGCTTCTACGAAAGCGCCGGTCAGCGCCTGGGCATGCGCCCCCGGCAATTCCGTGCTGGCGGCACCGGGGCAACGATCCATTTCGCCATCGGTCAGTGTTCACTGGGCGCGATCCTGGTGGCCCAAAGCGAGAAGGGTATTTGCGCGATTCTGTTGGGCGACGATCCCGAGGCCCTGTTGCAAGACTTGCAGGACCAGTTCCCCAAAGCCCGTCTGATTGGCGGCGACAGCGCCTACGAACAGCTGGTTGCCGAAGTGGTGGGCTTCGTCGAAGCCCCGGCGCTGGGCCTGACCTTGCCGCTGGATGTACAGGGCACGGCGTTTCAGGAGCGGGTGTGGCAGGCCCTGCGCGAGGTGCCGGCCGGCAGCCGGGTCAGCTACACCGACATCGCCGAGCGCATCGGTGCGCCCAAAGCGGTGCGTGCAGTCGCCATGGCCTGCGCGGCCAACCACATTGCCGTGGCCATCCCGTGCCACCGGGTTGTGCGTCGGGACGGCGACATCAGCGGCTACCGCTGGGGCGTCGAGCGCAAACAGCAGCTACTCAAACGAGAGACGGCACTCTCCTGATGGCTTGAAGCCGCGTAGAATCCCCCGCCAAATCGAGTTGTAAAGAGGAATATTCGATGAGGCGTGTCAGCCTTGCCCGTTATTGCGCAGGCCTTATGGTCCTGCTGTTGGCGCTTGCCAGCCCGGCGTGGTCGGCCCCGGCCACGCCATTGTCCAACCTGGCGGCGGCCGAAGCGCCAGCGCTGGATGAAAACGCCAGCATCGAGCAACTGAGCGACCGGTTGGATCAGGTCCGTCAGGGCGTCACTAGTGAGGCCAACGACGACCTGCTGTCGCAATTGCGCCTGGCCGCGATGCAGGTGCAGCGCCAGGCGGACGCCTTGAGTGCGCAGCGCACCACCGATGTGGAAAAGCTCGACGACAAGCTGAAGGTGATTGGCCCGGTCCAGCCGGACGAGGCCGCCACCCTGACCCAGCAGCGCAAAGCCCTGGAGGCCGAAAAAAAGGCGCTGGTGGCCCAGCAGGATCAGGCCACCAAGCTGACCCAGTCAGCACGCGACCTGTCCACGCAAATCGTCAACCTGCGCCGCAGTCAGTTCAACTCGCAGATCACCAGCCGTGCGGCCTCGCCACTGAGCCCGGCGTTCTGGCAGAGCATCATCCGCCCCACCCAGGACGACGTGGCGCGCCTGCGTGACCTGCGCGGCGAGGCAGCCGATGCCATCAGCAGTGCCTTCAGCGCCGAAAACCGCTGGCTGTTCATTACCAGCCTGGTGGCGGCGATTCTGGTCTGGACTCTGGTGCGGCGCGTGCTTGAGCGGTTGCTGGCCAGCGCCATGGTGGGCTGGTTGCCTGAGGGCCGTCTTCGCCGCAGCGCCTTGGCCCTGGGCGTCAGCCTGGCAACCCTGGGCACCATCGCCGGTTCTGTTTCGCTGCTGCGCTGGGGGCTGGAGAGCAGCGCCGAGCTGGGCAGCGATATCGCCAGCCTGACCAACCACATTCTCGCCCTGGTGGTGTTCAGTGCCTTCATCACCGGCCTGGGCCGCGCCATGCTGATGCTGCAGCGCCCGTCCTGGCGGTTGCCGCCGATCCACGACGAAGTGGCCAGTGCGCTGGGCTGGTTCCCCAAGGTGCTGGCATTGGCACTGATGGTCATGATGACCATGGAGCGCATGAACAGCGTGATCGGCGCCAGCCTGGCGCTGACGGTGGCCGTCAACGGGCTGACTGCGCTGGTGGTGGCGTTCATCTTTGCCGGCGCGTTGCTGCGTTACCGCCGCACCCTGCGCAAGCATGACCTGGAGCGCCCCACGGGCCTGGCCGGGCTGATCCCGTTCGTGATGGTCATCTGGTTGTCGTTGATTCTGCTGGCGCTGCTCGCCGGTTACCTGACGCTTGCCTACTTCCTCACCGCCAAGTTGCTGTGGGTCAGCCTGGTCGTCACCTGTGCCTACTTGCTGACCACGTTCTTTGGCGACCTGTGCGAAACCCTGTTGTCGCCGCGTCAGCCCGGTGGCCTGGCACTGGCTTCTACCCTGGGCCTGGCGCCGCGCCATCAGGCGCAGGCCAGCACCATCCTGGCCGGCATCGGCCGCACCATCGTGCTGTTCCTGGCGCTGTTGCTGGTATTGATGCCATCGGGCACCAGCCCCAGCGAACTGTTGCTGAGCCTGGGCGACTGGGACGGCACCGGCGGCAAGCTGCTCGGCAACCTGAACATCGTGCCGCAGGACATTCTGCTGGCCCTGGCGATTTTCTTCGGTGGCCTGTTCGCCATTCGCGTGGTCAAGCGCTGGCTGAGTGATCGCCTGCTGCCGGAAACCGACATGGACGCCGGCATGCGCGCCTCGCTGGTGACCCTGGTGGGTTACCTGGGCTTCCTGTTCCTGGCCATGCTGGTGATGTCGACCTTGCGCATCAACCTCACCAGCCTGACCTGGGTGGTCAGTGCCCTGTCGGTCGGTATCGGTTTCGGTTTGCAGCAAATCGTGCAGAACTTCATCTCCGGCCTGATCCTGCTGACCGAGCGCCCGGTAAAGGTGGGCGACTGGGTGAGCCTGGCAGGTGTCGAGGGTGATATCCGCCGCATCAACGTGCGCGCCACCGAGATCCAGATGTCGGACCGTTCGACGGTGATCGTGCCCAACTCGCAGTTCATTTCGCAGAACGTGCGCAACGTGACCATGGGCAATGCATTGGGGGTGGTCGGCATTACCCTGACGTTGCCACTGGAAACCGATGCCAACCGTGTGCGCGAGCTGCTGCTGGCGGCATACCACGAGCATGAGGCGATTCTGGATGCGCCGGCTACGTCGGTGTCGTTCAAGGACTTGACCAGCAGCGGAATGGTGATTGGCGTGAGTGGTTATGTAGCCGGGCCGCGACAGGTATCGGGTACCCGCAGTGACCTGCTGTTCACCATTCTCGGGCGGTTGCGCGACGAAGGCATTCCGCTGTCATCCCCACAGAGCATGGTGCTGGTGCAAGAGGGCGCTCGCCCCGCTGACGAGTCGGTGTAAAGAGCGGGGGCGCCAAGCGCCCCCGACCTCAATGCTGCTTGGCTTGCCTGATCCGCAGCAAAATCACCAGCAACACCAACAACACTGGCGGCGCCATGGCCAATAACCCATCCCGCGCCGTCAGCCCCAACCCCAGCACATTCAGCCCGCCATACAGCAGCTTGAACAGATTCAGCAGGTAGTAGGTGATGGCGATGATCGACAGCCCCTCCACCGCCCGCTGGATCTTTACCTGGGCATCAGCCCGGGCATTGAGGCTGTGCAGAATGCCGGCGTTCTGTTCTTCCATCTCCACTTGCACCCGCGCCTGCAACAAGTCGCCCAGGTTCGCCACGTTCTTCGCCAATTGTTCCAGCCGCTGCTCGGTGGCCGCGCAGTAGCGCACGGTCGGCTTGAACCGACGCTCGATGAACACCCCCAAGCGCTGGCAGTCCCCCACATGGCTCTCCCGCAGTTCGCCCAGGCGTTCGAACACCAGTTGTGCATAGGCTTGGGTGGCGCCGAAGCGGTGGCGGGTTTTTACCGTGCGGCTTACAACCTGGCGTGACAGGTGGGCAATGGCTTCCAGCAGTCCTTTGGAGTCATGCCCTTCACCCCCGGCACTGCGCTCGGAAAGGGTGACCAGGGTTTTGTCGAAGGCATCCAGTTCCTGGCTCAGGGCCTTGGCCGTGGTCAGGGTGAGCGAGGCCATCATCCGGTACGTCTCGATCTCCAGCAGGCGGCGGATCATGCGGCCCTGGCGGTAGGCATTGAGGCGGCGGTTGATGAACAGGAAGCGGTTGGTGCCGTCCTCGGTCAGGCGGAAGTCACTCCACACCACCGCATCGCCACCACCGACGCACGAGCCGCAGGGGTCTTTGAAACCGTACTGGGGCAGGTCCAGGCCTTGTTCGTCGCGTACCAGCACCTGCACGGCGTTGATCACCTGTGCCCCCTGCGGGGCGATGGCCTCGGCCAGCACGGGTGGCAGGGCTTGCCACTCGGTATCGGCAGCTGTGCAGGGCACTACCAGTGTCAGGCTGAAGAATTCGGTGTGCCGTTCCCACTTGAACGGGTGGCCGTCCAGGCGGGTGATGCCTTGGGCTGCCGTTGTGTCCAGGGCACCCGGGCAGCAGCGTTGCAGCAGGGCTGCACAGGCAGCATCACCGCCGAGCAGGGCCAGGTGGAAGACATGCGCCGGGCCGTCGAAATACAGCGACGGGCGGGCGTGCAGTTCGTTGTGCAAGGCGGTGCGTTGAGGGTGCATGGGTGGTCCGGCCTGGTGTTGTGATTGTGGGGGTACCAGGAAGTGGGACTTTGCGGGGGGAGGGGAAAGTCACGCGGGGAGGGTTTGTATCGCGAAAAGGGCCGCAGCGCGGCCCCTGCAGTATCAGCCGAGGCACCGCGTCACATGCTTGACCGACTGGTAGGCCGACAACCCCCAAGGCCCCAGCTCACGGCCGATCCCGCTGCCTTTGGTGCCGCCCCACGAGGTTTCGACGAACACGGCCTGCACCGAGTTGATCCACACATGGCCGACTTCCAGCGCATCGGCCACGCGCTCGGCACGTTCCAGGTCAGCGGAGCAGACGGTGGCTACCAGCCCGAAGCGGCTGTCGTTGGCCTCGGCAATGGCCTGTTCCTCGCTGGCAAACCGCCGTGCACACAGCACCGGCCCAAAGATCTCCTCGCTCCACAGACGGCTGTCTTTTGGCACATCGGCATACAGCGTCGGGCTGACGAACCAGCCGTCCCGGTCCAGCGCCTTGCCACCGGCCAGGCACTGCAAACCTTCCTCGCGTGCGGTGGCAAAGTAGCTGGCCACTTTCAGCCATTGTGCCTGGCTGGTCAGCGGGCCCATGTCGACTTCTTCGGTCAGCGGGTTACCCACCCGCAAGTTTTCCAGTGCCGCCTGCAGGCGCGGCAGCAGCGCATCGGCAATACCGTCCTGCACCAGCAGGCGCGAAGTGGCCGAGCACATTTGCCCGGCGTTCCAGGTGATGCCGGCGACGATCCATTCCACGGCCTGGTCCACATCGCAATCATCGAACACCACGATGGCCGACTTGCCGCCCAGCTCCAGCGTTACCGGCCGGCACTGCGCCGAAGCGCTGCGCATCACCTGGCTACCGACGCTGTTGCTGCCAGTGAACGACAGCTTGTCCAGGCCGTTGTGGTTGCTCAACGCAGCGCCAGTCTCGGCCTTGCCATTGACGATGTTCAGCACGCCAGCCGGCAGGCCCAGGGCATCGGCGATCTGGCCGTAGGCCTGCTCGATCAGTGGGGTGACTTCCGACGGCTTGAGCACAACGGTGCAGCCAGCGGCCAAGGCCGGGGCGAGCTTCCAGGCGCTGGTCACCAGCGGGAAGTTCCACGGCACGATCAGGCCAACCACGCCCACAGGCTCCAGGCGGGTGCGGGCAGTGAAGCCGGGTACGGCCAGCGGTACATCGCGGTTTTTCGAGGGCAGCTGTTCTGCCAGTTCGGCGTAGTAGGTGAAGGTGGCGATGGCGTCATCCAGGTCGATTTCCGCCTCGTGGCGCGGCTTGCCGTTGTTACGCATCTGCAGCGTGATCAACGCTTCGCGGCGCTGCCCGAGCTGTTCGGCAAAGCCGCGCAGGAAGGCTGCACGCTCGCTGGCGCCGGTGCTTTTCCAGGCGGGCAGGGCGCTACGGGCGGCGGCCACGGCCTGGTCGACCTGGGCAACGCTGGCAGCCATGAATTCAGCGAACGGTTGCCCCAGCGCAGGGTCGTTGACGCTGATGCAGTCGCTGCCCTGGCCTTCGACCCAGCGGCCGGCGATATAGTGGGAAGTGGTCATGGTCGGTTTCCAGTCAGGCCATTTCGGCAGTGGTCACGGGCGTGTGCGTGGTGCTTTTGCAACGCACCCAACGCGGGCCTTGAGGGCCATACACGCCAGCAGGTTCAGGGAACAGGTTGAGCAAGAGCAGGTACAGCACACCAGCCAGCCCCAGGGTGACCGGCAGGCTCAGGTCGATGCCGCCGGCCAGGTCGCCCAGCGGGCCGACGAACTGCCCCGGCAGGTTGACGAAGCACAGGCCGACCGCCGCGCTGGGGATCCACGCCCCCATGCCGCGCCAGTTCCAGCCGTGCAGGAACCAGTAGTGGCCACCGCGCTGGCCACGGGTGAACACCTGCAGGTCATCGGCGTGGTAGAAGCCGCGGCGGGTAATCAGGCCGAGGATCATGATCACCATCCACGGGCTGGTGCAGGTGATGATGAGCACCGCAAAGGTCGACACGCTTTGCACCAGGTTGAAGGTGAAACGGCCGACGAAAATGAAGCCGATCGCCAGTACACCGATCAGCAACGTGGCGCCGGCGCGGCTGAGCAAGCGCGGGAACACGCTGGACATGTCCAGACCGGTGCCATACAGCGCCGTGGTGCCGGTGGACATGCCGCCGATCACCGCAATCAGGCACACCGGCAGGAAGAACCAGGTCGGTGCCACGGCCAGCAGGCCACCTACATAGTTGTTGGCGGCGATGTAGTCCGGTGCCTGGGTTGCAACCAGGGTGGCCGTGCACAGGCCGAAAAGGAACGGAATCAGCGTGGCGCCCTGGGCGGCAATCACGGCCAGCATGATGCGCGCCTTGGGCGTTTCACGCGGGATGTAGCGTGACCAGTCACCCAGGAAGGCGCCGAACGACACCGGGTTGCTCATGGCCAGGATCGCTGCACCGACGAAGGCTGCCCAGAAGCCCGCCTGGCCCAGGTTGACGCTGCCGGCGTAACCGGCATCGAACGGCCCTGCAAAGGCGACGATACCCAGCAGGAACAGCAGGCTCGAAGCCCACACGGCAATCTTGTTGACCCACAGCATGAAGCGGAAGCCGAAGATGCACACCACCAGCACCAGCACCGCGAACAGGCCGTAGGCCAGGCCAAGGGTAAGGTCGGTTTCCGGCAGGCCGGCCAGGCGCTTGGCCCCGCCGATCAAAGCATCGCCCGAGCTCCACACCGACAGCGAGAAGAACGCCACCGCTGTCAGCAGCGACAGGAACGAGCCGACGATACGCCCATGCACGCCAAAGTGTGCGCCTGAAGACACTGCGTTGTTGGTGCCGTTCAGCGCCCCGAACAGGCCCATTGGTGCAAGGATCAGCGCGCCGACGGCAACGCCGAGCAGAATCGCCCACACACCCGCCTGGAACGACAGCCCGAACAGCACCGGGAAGCTGCCCAGCACGGCGGTAGCAAAGGTATTGGCACCGCCGAAGATCAGGCGGAACAGGTCCAGCGGGGAAGCGTCGCGTTGATCGTCGGGGATCTGTTCGACGCCGTTGGTCTCGATACCGGTCGAGTGGCTCATGGTGATGCTCCAGCGCGGTTGTTGTAGCCTGCGCAGTGCGCGGGCCTTCTTGTGGGTGCGATGGCAGGGCGGCAGGGCCGCGTAAAAAGATGATCAGGCCGGCGATACGACCGACAGGTGCTCGTGGCAGGCCAGCCACTGTTCGCCGTGGCGGCGGAACACGATGGTTTCGCGCTCGCTCAACTGGTGTTCTTCACCGGCGATGCGGATATGGGTGGCCACATCGTGCATGAAGATCGCCACATCACCTTGCAGGCTCACCTGGGCATTGCCCGACTCGCAGGCGAGCACGGCAAAACCCTCTGCCTGCCACTGGGCCCAGAGGTCTTCGTAGGCACGGCGCGACAGCAGCGGATGCGGCAAGGTGTGGAAGAGGAAGGTGGCGTCTTCGCTGAAGCAGGCGAAATAGCGGGCGGTATCGTTGCTGGCAAACGCGGCGACGAGGTCGGCGGCCGCCTGCCGTACCTGGAGAGTCTGGTCCACGGGAGTGGCCTCACGGTTTTTGTGATTATGGTGAAGCGATTCTGGTGGCGGTTGGCGAGGGGAAAAATCGCTGGCGGCAAATAATCAGTTCAGGAATTCGTGAAGTGATGGTAGCGGCCAAGTAACCGGCCAAGTAGCCGACCAAGTAGCGCAGAGGCAGCTGATGCCATTTGTCTGCTCCCCTGGCGGACGAGTATTGAAATGCACTCCCATGTAAATAATACTGCTTCCCATTAACACCCTCGCGTAACCCTGCCCCGAGGTACTCCCGTGTCGTCGCTGCCCCATAACGCTCAAGTCGGCGAGCTTTACCGTGGTCATCACTCGTGGTTGCGCGGTTGGCTGTTCAAGCGCCTGGAGTGCCATCACCAGGCTGCCGACCTTGCTCAGGACACCTTCCTGCGCCTGCTGGGGCGTGACACCCTAAACGGCTTGCGCGAACCTCGCGCGTTTCTGGCCACCGTTGCCAAGGGGCTGGTAGTGGATCACTACCGCCGGCTGAGCCTGGAGCGCGCCTGGCTCGACAGCCTGGCGGCACTGCCCGACCCCGAAGCCCCGTCCGCCGAAGCACGGGTGCTGGTGTTGGAAACCCTGGTGGAAATCGACCGCATGCTTGACGGGCTGAAACCCAAGGTGCGCAGCGCCTTCCTGCTGTCGCAGCTCGACGGGCTGACTTATCCACAAATTGCCGAACAGCTTGGGATCTCGCTTAGCTCCGTGCAGCAGTACATGACCCAGGCGTTCGGTCACTGCTACCGGGTGCTGTATTCGTGAGCGCGGCCGAACCGACTGAGCAGGTGGTGGCGCAGGCCATCGACTGGCGCGTGCGCCTCGCCTCGGGGCTGGCCCAGGTGGAAGAGCTGGAAGCTTGCCAGCGCTGGCGTGGGTTGCACCCAACCCATGAGCAGGCCTGGCAACGCCTGGCGGTGTTCGACGGGCGCCTGGGCGCAATGCCGCCGCCACAGGCAAGCCAGGCCCTGCGTTACCGCGACCGGCGCACGGTGCTCAAGGGGCTGGTATTGCTGTTGGGTGGCTCCGCCGTGGTCGGTAGTGCAAGCCTGGGGTTGCGCGGCTCCCCCTGGCTGGCAGGACAGCGCACGGCCATGGGGGAGCGCAGGCGGCTGCAATTGCCTGACGGCGGCTGGTTGCAGATGAACAGTGACACCGCGCTGGACCTGGCCTTCAACAGCCAGCAACGGCGGGTAAAACTGTTGGCTGGCGAGGTAATGATCCAGACCGGCAAGCAGGGGGCGCAGCGGCCATTCTGGGTCGAGACCCCCTTGGGAACCTTGCAGGCATTGGGGACTGGCTTCTCGGTACGGCTGAATGACGACAACGCGTTTCTGGCCGTGGAGGAGGGGGCTGTTGCTGTATGGCCGGGCACCTTGCAGCAACCGGCAGCCGTCATCCACGCCGGGGAGCAGGTACGGTTCGACCGACAAGGGGTATTTGCAACCCAGCCGCTGGACCGCGATGCGCTGGCCTGGCGCGATGGGTACCTGGTGGTTCGGCAATGGCCTTTGGCACGTCTGTGTGTCGAGCTTGGGCGTTATCGCAGCGGAGTGTTGCGCTGCGACCCTGCTGTTGCCGACTTGCAGATTTCTGGCGTATTCCCGCTGGATGAGCCGGACCGGGTGCTGGCGGCATTGGGCCGCAGCCTGCCAGTGCGGGCACGGTACCTAACCCGGTGGTGGGTGACCCTGGAACCGGCCTGACAAGCTCACGCAACGCTCACAGAAAATATTTCAATTTCTTTTGCAGTTTTTTCGCCGTGGCTCGGCCTCCTTGCAATTCCGCTCATGACAACAAGGAAACCCCATGGCGTCGTCCCCGCACACCCCGCTTGCCCGCGCCCTGCGTATCGCCCTGCTGGGCCTGAGCGTCAGCCTGCCCCTGGGCAGCCTGGCGCAGGCCGCGCCCAGCCATCACTTCGAAGTCCCGGCCGGTAGCCTGGAAGGTGCGCTGAACGCCTACGCCCGCCAGGCCGGCGTGCTGTTGAGTTTCGACCCGGCTCTCACGCGTGGCCTGAGCAGTCGCGGCCTGTCGTGTGATTACCCGGTCGATGTGGGCTTCGCCACCTTGCTCGGCAATACCGACCTGGCCGCAGAGGCCAGCAGCGATGGCAGCTGGCGCCTGGTACACGCAACGACCGAAGGTGCTGTCACCTTGCAGGCGCAGACCATTTCCGCCGCAGGGGAAGAGAACCCGCTGGGGCCGGTGGGCAGTTACGTGGCCAAGCGCAGCGTCACCGCCACCAAGACCGACACGCCGGTTCACGAGACCCCTCAATCGATCTCGGTGGTAACCCGTGAGCGCATGGAGGCCCAAGGCGTGCAGTCGGTCAACGAAGCCCTGCGCTATACACCAGGCGTGTCCTCCTACGGTGCCAATAACCGCTCCGACTGGTACACGGTGGTACGGGGCTTCTCGCCCACCACTTATCTCGACGGCCTGCAACTACCGACCACTATCAACCTGGCCAGCTGGATGGTCGACCCCTACATGCTTGAACGTGTCGAAGTGCTGCGCGGCCCGGCAGGTGTGCTGTACGGGCAGGGCGATCCGGGCGGGGTGATCAACCAGGTGTCCAAGCGTCCGAGCACAGTCAGCAGTCATGAGATCCAGGCTCAATACGGCACCGATGCGCGCCGCCAGCTGGGCTTCGACAGCACTGGCGCACTGGATGACGAGGGTATATGGAGCTACCGCTTCACAGCCATCGGCCATGAGGCCAACATCCGCGACACGCCTTGGGAAGACAAACGCCAGGCGATTTCGGCCGCCCTGACCTGGCAGCCTTCCGAAGACACCCGGCTGACGGTAATGGGCAACTACCTGGCCGATGATTCCAACGCCCAGGACAACTTCCTGCCGGCAGTTGGTACTTTGTCCCACTCGCCCTACGGCAAGATCGGCCGCGATACCTTCACTGGCGACAAGCACTTCTCCAAGTACGAGAAGACCCAGTTCAGCCTCGGCTATGAATTCGAAACGCGCCTGAACGACGTCTGGCAGCTGCGCCAGAACCTCCGCTATTCGCACCTGGACCTGAACGACAATATGGTCTTCGGCGTCGGTACCACCGGCTACTACGGCATGGAAGGCGGTGACGATCGTACGTTGCTGCGCTACGCCGGCATCGAGAACCCCAAGTACAGCCGCTGGGCTGTGGATAACCAGGCCCAGGCCGACTTCAGCACGGGCGACATCCGCCACACCTTGCTCATTGGCCTGGATTGGCAGCGCCAGCAAACGTCGGACCCGCAGGCCTACGTCCTGACGACCCCCGTCGACCTGTATGGCGGCACGGACTATGGCCCGGTCGACCCCAGCCAGTTCACCCCGGACACCTGGAGCTACAGCCACCAGACTAGCCGGCAAACCGGGCTCTACCTGCAAGACCAGCTGCATTTCGACGACCATTGGGTACTGACCCTGGGTGGCCGCTATGACTGGGCGACGTCCGAAACCCGCAACTGGACCGATGCCGGTTCCGACCCCGAAATACATACCCGCGATGAGGCGTTCAGTGGCCGGGTTGGCCTGGTGTACCTGGCCGATAACGGCCTGGCGCCCTACCTGAGCTACAGCGAAGGCTTTACGCCCAACCCTGGCACCGATGCCAACAACCAGCCATTCGAGCCCACCGAAGCCAAGCAATATGAAGCGGGCATCAAGTACCAGCCGCCGGGCTCGAACAGTTCGGTAACCGCCGCCGTATTCGAGATTACCCAGGACAACGTACTGACCACTGCGCCAGGCAACCCCAACGACAAGGTGCAGACCGGCCAGGTGCGTTCGCGTGGCATCGAGCTGGAAGGGGTGGCCAGCCTGAGCAACGAACTCAACCTGATCGCCTCCTACACCTATCAGGACGTGAAGGTGACCAAGGCCAATGACGAGACCGATGGCAAGACGCCCATCAGCATCCCGACACCGCGCAACCTGGCGTCGGTTTGGGCTGACTACACCTTGCACGACGGCCTGCTCAAGGGCCTGGGTTTTGGCGCCGGGGTGCGCTACACGGGGCGCAACCCGGGAGCACCGGACAACTCGCTGAACGTGCCAGCCTATACCTTGCTGGATGCGGCCGTGCATTACGAAACCGGGCCATGGCGGTTTGCTGTCAATGCCAGCAACCTGGCCGACAAGGAGTATGTGGCGGGTTGTTATGACGCGACCCGATGCATCTACGGCAATGGCCGCACGGTGCTGGGCACGGCGACCTATCGCTGGTAAACGCCGAGCCTGTGGGAGCGGGCTTGCCCGCTCCCACAGGGGTTGTATTGGCTGTGCCACTGAGGGTTGCTGTCATCCGACTGCAACGTTAATTCAGCAACATTTCTGCCATCTCCCCGTGCCTCATGGCGAGTTCGAATGGGCCATCCCGCGCTGCACCTGCCACAGGACCACGACCTGTTCGGCCTGCTCTACGCCTTCGTCTTCCGCCCCGGCCAGCCCGGGCGTGAAATCGATTCGGCGCAGTTGTTGCGCACACTCGGTCAGCCACTGGAGCCCGGCGAGTTTCTGTGGGTACACCTGAACCTGGCCCACGCCGCCTGTGAGCGCTGGTTGCGCACCCATTTGCAGTTGCCCGATGCGTTCTTTGAAACCCTGCGCGAAGGCTCCCGCTCGACCCGCATCGAACACGCCGACTCGGCACTGCTGGCCGTGGTGAACGATGTGGTGTTCAACTTCGGCCTGGTGTCGTCAGACATTTCCACCTTGTGGGCCTGCGCCAGCAGCCAACTGCTGGTGAGTGCGCGCTTGCAGCCCTTGCATTCGGTGGACAAGCTGCGCTCGTCGGTCAAGCAGGGCGAGCGTTTCCATTCGTCCATCGAGCTGCTGGTGCACCTGCTGCGCGACCAGGGTGATGTACTGACCCAGATCGTGCGCGAAACCACCACCAGCGTCGACCGCATCGAAGACCAGTTGCTGTCCCAGCGCCTGAGCGACAACCGCGCCGAGCTGGGCAGCATGCGCCGGGTGCTGGTGCGCCTGCAGCGCCTGCTGGCGCTGGAGCCGGGGGCGCTGCTGCGCCTGCTCAACCGCCCGCCCGAGTGGTTGCAGGAACAGGATATTCGCCAGCTGCGCGCGGCCACGGAAGAGTTCACCCTGGTGATCAGTGACCTCACCGCCCTGGGCGAGCGGATCAAGCTGTTGCAGGAAGAAATCGCCGCCAAGCTCAACGAGCAGACCAACCGCACCCTGTTCACCCTGACCGTGGTCACCGTGCTGGCGCTGCCAATCAACATCATCGCCGGCTTCTTCGGCATGAACGTCGGCGGTGTACCGCTGGCAGAAAACCCCCATGGCTTCTGGGTGCTCGTGGCCCTGGTGGCGACCTTTACCGTGCTGGTGGGGCGCTGGGCGTTTCGCAAACGGCGGGAGTACTGACCCGACGGAACCCGACCGACGGCCTCCAGCCCCTTGCATCCTTGCCTACGCTGATACTCCCAACCCGCTGAAGCAAGGAGATCCGCCATGGCCTTCCAATACAAGCGTCTGGACAAGAACAACGCTGCGGTGCTGCTGGTCGACCATCAGACCGGCCTGCTCTCGCTGGTAAGGGATATCGACCCCGACCGCTTCAAGAACAACGTGCTGGCCCTGTCCGACCTGGCCAAATACTTCAAGCTGCCGACCATCCTCACCACCAGCTTCGAGACTGGCCCCAACGGCCCGCTGGTGCCGGAGCTGAAAGAACAGTTCCCCGACGCCCCCTACATTGCACGCCCCGGCAACATCAACGCCTGGGACAACGAAGACTTCGTCAAGGCGGTAAAAGCCACTGGCAAGAAGCAGCTGCTGATTGCCGGTGTGGTCACCGAAGTGTGCGTGGCCTTCCCGGCACTGTCGGCGCTGGAGGAGGGCTTCGAGGTGTTCGTCGTCACTGACGCCTCCGGCACCTTCAACGAACTCACCCGCGACTCCGCCTGGCGGCGCATGGAGGCTGCCGGTGCACAGTTGATGACCTGGTTCGGCGTGGCCTGTGAGCTGCACCGTGACTGGCGCAATGACATTGAAGGGCTGGGCACCCTGTTCTCCAACCATATTCCGGATTACCGCAACCTGATGACCAGCTACAACAAGTTGGCCAAGTAGTTTTTTTGGGGGCTGCACTGCAGCCCCCTTCAACCGGTAAGCGAAGCGGCAAACCGTCATGAATCGACCATACTGACTCTTCATTCCCCTTCAGGAGAGTGTCATGTCGAAGCCGTCCAGGAAGAAACCCACCCAGGAAATGCCAGAAAAACTGGGCGGCAAGGCCTATGAAAAAGCGCTCAAACACCTGCATGTAGAGCTGGTGAAGCTGCAGGAGTGGGTGGTCGCCAAGGGCCTGAAGGTGTGTATCGTCTTCGAAGGCCGTGACGGTGCCGGCAAGGGTGGCACCATCAAGGCCATCACCGAGCGCGTCAGCCCACGGGTGTTCCGCGTGGTGGCACTGCCCGCACCGACCGAGCGAGAGAAAACCCAGATGTACCTGCAGCGCTACCTGGGCCACCTGCCCGCTGCGGGCGAAGTGGTGATCTTCGACCGCAGCTGGTACAACCGCGCCGGGGTCGAGCGGGTCATGGGCTTCTGCTCTGGCGAGCAAGTGGACAAGTTTCTGACCGGTGTGCCCGTGTTCGAAAAGGTCATGGTCGAGTCGGGGATCATCCTCATCAAGTACTGGCTTGAAGTCAGCGCCGAAGAGCAGACCCGGCGCCTGCAGGACCGCATCAATGACGGCCGCAAGCTTTGGAAGCTGTCGCCGATGGACCTCAAGTCGTACACCCGCTGGGATGACTACACCCAGGCGCGTGACGACATGTTCCAGGCGTCGGATACCGCCTGGGCACCGTGGTTCATGGCCCATTCCAACGACAAACGGCGCGCCCGGCTGAACATCATCAGCCATCTGCTTGGCCGCATTCCCTACAAGGACATCACCCGCGACCAGCTGGTGAAGCTGCCCAAACGCGGCAAGATCGGCAAGTACAAGGCTGTGGCCTATCCGTTCAAGGTCGTCGAAGAACGCTTCTGACCCTCTCCCTGCGGGGAGCTGCGAAGGTACGAGCTCATGCCACATGACGGCAGCCTGTTGCAGGCGACGGTGGTGTTCCTGTTGGCCGTGGTGCTTCTGGTACCGCTGGCACAGCGCCTGAAAATGGGGGCGGTACCGGGTTACCTGCTGGCGGGCATCCTGATTGGTCCTTCGGTGCTTGGCCTGCTCGACAACCCGGACAACGTGGCGCGGCTGTCGGAAATGGGCGTGGTCATGCTGCTGTTCGTGATTGGCCTTGAGCTCTCACCCCGGCGTCTGTGGACCATGCGCCGGGCGCTGTTTGGCGTCGGCAGCTTGCAGGTGGGGCTGACTGCGGTGCTGCTTGGGCTGCTGGCGTACTGGCTGTTCGACCAATCGAAACCCGCTGCCATCGTGCTGGGCCTGGGCCTGGCGCTGTCGTCCACCGCCTTTGGCTTGCAGGTACTGGCCGAGCGCAAGGACCTGGGCAAGCCGCACGGTCGCCTGGCGGTGGCCATCCTGCTGTTTCAGGACATTGCCGCCATTCCCTTGATTGCCGTGGTGCCGCTGCTCGGGGGCGATGTCAGCACCGCCGACGAAGGGGCCTGGCCAGTGCTGGCCGTGGCTGTCGGCATTGGTGTGCTGATTGTCTTTGGTCGCTATCTGTTGACCCCGGTATTCAAGTGGACGGTGGGTTCGGGCTTGCCCGAGCTGTCGACGGCCACGGCCTTGCTGGTAGTGCTGGGCACCGCCTGGCTGATGGAGCACGTGGGCGTGTCGATGGCACTAGGGGCATTTCTGGCCGGCGTGCTGATGGCCGAGTCGCCATTTCGCCACGAACTGGAAACCCAGATCGAGCCGCTCAAAGGCCTGCTGCTGGGGCTGTTCTTCGTTGGCGTGGGCATGAGTGCCGACCTGCGCCTGTTGTTTGGCATGCCACTGATGGTATTAGGCCTGACCGTGTTGCTGGTCGCTATCAAGCTGCCCTTGCTGTATGGCCTCGGGCGTACGGTTGGCGGGCTCAACAAGGCCCAGGCGTTGTGCCTGGGCGTGGTGCTGGCCTCGGGTGGCGAGTTTGCCTTCGTGGTGTTCAAGCTGGCGCTGGAACATCAGGTGCTGACTCGGCAGGTGCATGACGTGCTGGTGCTGGCCATTACCTTGTCGATGGCGGTGGTACCGCTGGTGATGATGGCCTTGGCGCGACAGTTACGGGACGACAGCCCCGTGCAGGCAACCCCGGAAACGAGCGACTGAACGGTGCACATGGCGAACTGAATGTTCGGAGGTGAAGCATGCAACCAGGTATCAAGCTGGACAGCGCCGTGTCGCGGGGTTTGCTCGATGTGCTGATCAAAGCCGGCCTGGTGGCTGCCTTGGTGATCTTTGCCTTTCAGGTGTTCCAGCCATTTCTGGAGCTGATGCTGTGGGCGGTTATCCTCGCGGTCACCCTGTACCCTTTGCATTGTCGCCTCCAGCGCCGTACCGGCCTCAAGCAGGGGTATGCGGCGGCGCTGGTGGTGGTGCTGGTACTGGTGGTGCTGCTGGTGCCGATCTACCTGGTGGTGATGTCCATCGGCGAATCGGTGGACAGCCTGGTGACGTTGCTCAAAAGCGGAGCCTGGAGCGTGCCGACCCCACCTGACGCCGTGGCGGCGTGGCCACTGATCGGGCCGAAGGTGCATGCCCTTTGGTTGGCGGCCTCCGAAAACATGGCCAGTGTGCTGAACCAGTGGATGCCCCAGCTCAAGGGCGCCGGGCGCACGGTGCTGGGGGCTGCGGCCAGTGCCGGGGGGGCCTTTTTGCTGTTCATCGGTGCGATCATCATCTCCGGGGTGATCATGGCCTTTGGTGACCGTGGTGAAATCGCGGCACAGCGCATCGCCATGCGGGTGTCGGGTGAGGAGCGGGGCAAGCCATTGGCCAAGTTGTGCACCGCGACCATTCGTGCGGTGGCCCAGGGTGTGATCGGCATTGCGTTCATCCAGATGCTGCTGATCGGCGTCGGCTTCGTGGTCAAAGGGGTGCCAGGGGCCGGCATGCTGGCCATCGTCATCCTCATGCTGGGGATTGCCCAGGCGCCCGCTACCCTTGTCACGGTGCCGGTGATCATCTATGTGTTCAACGTCGAAGGCTTTACTGCCGCGACTATCGTGTTTGCCATCTACACCTTCGTTGCCGGGCTGGCCGACAACGTGCTCAAACCGCTGTTGCTGGGGCGAGGGGTGGACGTGCCGATGCCGGTGGTGCTGATCGGGGCGCTGGGCGGCATGGTGGTCAAAGGGATCATCGGCTTGTTCATCGGCCCGGTGATCCTTGGCGTCACCTACGTGTTGTTCTGGCAATGGGTTGCACTGCAGGTGCCGGAGCAACCGGCACCACCTGCTGCCTGAGCCAGGGGCTGCCATGCCCACGCACGGCTATGGTCTGGGGCTGCTGGTAGTGCTGGCCGGCTGCACCCAGGTTGGCCCGGATTTCGAAAAGCCCCAGGCCCCTTGGCTGGCCGGCTGGAGCACGCCTTTGCTGGAGCAGGCAGGGCGCAGCGCTGCGGCGCCCGACCTGCGCCGCTGGTGGACGGTGTTCGCCGACCCAATGCTGGACGCGCTGATTGCCGAGGCCGATGCCCACAACACCAACCTTCGCGTGGCGGGCCTGCGCATCGCCGAAGCCCGGGCCCAGCTGGCCATCGTGCAGACCGGGCGTTATCCACAGTTGCAACAGTTGAGCGCGCAGAGCCTGTACCTGAAGCAAGACCAGTCCGGCGCTGCAGCCGCGCGCGACTCGGTGTTCTGGCAATCCAGCGTGGGCTTCGACATCGGTTGGGAAATTGACTTCTGGGGGCGCTTCAGCCGCGCCATCGAAAGCGCAGATGCGGCCTACTTCGTTTCCCAGGCCAATTACGCCGATGCCATGCTGCTGTTGCGTGCACAAGTGGCCGACACCTACTTCGCCCTGCGTACCGCCGAGGCACGGCTGGATATCGCGCGCGAGAACGCCGAGCGTCAGGCGCGTAGCCTGGAGATCACCGAGCGGTTGTTTCACCATGGCGAAAATGACGAACTCGACTGGCAGCAGGCGCGCACCCAATACCTGGCGACCCTGGCCACCATCCCTGAACTCGAAAACCAGCTCAACGCCCTGCGCAACGTGCTGTGCTCGCTGCTGGGCCGCCCGCCCGGGCCGCTGCCGCAGCTGGAGGCCGGCCATGGCCAGCTGCCATTGCCAGACCGCGCCGTGCTTCAGGACGTACCGGCCAACCTTTTGCAGCGCCGCCCGGACATCCGCGCCGCCGAGCAGGCGGTGGCGGCGCAGTCGGCGCTGGTCGGGGTCGCCGAGGCCGATCTTTATCCACAGCTGAGCCTGCTGGGCAGCATTGGCTGGACCTTTTTATCCGCCAGTCACCTGCCCGACTCCTTCGACCTGGCTGCTGGCCCGAGCCTGATCTGGAACCCGTTCGACTATGGCCGGCGCAAGAATGCCGTGCGCGTAGAGGATGCCCGCTTGCAGCAACTGATCGAGCTGTACCAGCAAAACGTGCGCGAAGCGGCCCGCGAAGCCGACGATGCCGCCAGCGGGCTTGTCCGCTCGCTGCAGAGCGCAACCATTCGCGACCAGGCCTCGCAGGCTGCGCAGCGTTCGCTGAACCTGGCCAGCTCGCAGTACCGCGAAGGCTTTGCCGATTTCCAGCGCGTGCTCGATGCCCAACAACTGCTGTTGCAGCAACAGGACGGTTACCTGGTCAGCCGTGGCAACGCAGTCAGCAGCCTGGTGACCTTGTACAAGGCCTTGGGCGGCGGCTGGGATGCCCGCCGCGCACCGATCGACCCGGCCACCCGCCAGCACATGCAGCACCGCACCGACTGGGGCGAGCTGCTCGACGAGCCAGCCCCCACCGCACATGCACAAGGTGAAAACCAATGAGCGACAGCACGCCTACGCCACCTCCGTCGGCCCCTGATCGCGGTATGCGCTGGGTGCTGCTGCTGATTGCCGTGAGCCTGCTCTGGTACCTGCTGGCCGACCGCTTCACGCCGTACACCCAGCAGGCCCGCCTGCAGGCGTACGTGGTCCCGGTGGCCGCCGAAGTGGCCGGGCAGATCAAGCGTGTGGCAGTAGGCAACAACCAGGAGGTGCGCCAGGGCGATGTGCTGTTCGAACTCGATCAGGAGCAGTACCGCATTGCCTTGGCCCGCGCCGAAGCCGACCTCGAAACCGTGCGCCGTCAGATCGGTGCCAGTACCGCCGGCATCGACTCGGCCCAGGCCGCGCTCGTGGCCGCCCAGGCCAACGCACGCAAGGCCCGGCAGGACGCCGAGCGGCTCAAGCGCCTGATCGATGAGGACCCCGGCACGGTATCGGTACGTCGCCTGGAAGGCGCCCAGGCTACCCGCGACCAGGCCATCAGCCAGGTGGCGGCGGCCCGTGCGGAGGTGGAGCGGGCCCGTGAGCAGCAGGGCGGGGCGCAGGAGGACAACGCCCAGCTGCGCAGTGCGGCGGCCAATGTCGAAAAGGCTCGGCTTGACCTGGCGCGCACGGTGGTGCGCGCTGATGCGAATGGCCTGATCACCGACCTGCGCACTGACGTTGGGCATTATGTCGGGGCTGGTAGCCCGATGATGACGCTGATCAGTATCCACGACGTGTGGATAAGTGCCGACATGACCGAGAACAACCTCGGCCGCCTGCGCCCCGACACCCCGGTGCTGGTGGTGCTCGATGCGCTGCCCGGTACCGTGTTGAAGGGGCGTGTTCGCAGCATTGGCTACGGCGTGAGCGTGGGCCAGGGCACCCCGCCGGGTACGTTGCCGACCGTTCAGAACAGCCGCGAGTGGCTGCGTTCGGCACAGCGCTTCCCGGTGATCGTCGAGCTTGAGCGCGACCAACTTCAGGACAAGACCGTGCTGCGGGTCGGCGGCCAGGCCGAGGTCATGGCCTTGCCCGGCGAAGGCAACCCGCTGAACCTGCTGGGCCGGTTGTTCATGTGGCTGATGAGCTGGCTGTCGTATGCCTATTGAGTTGCGCCGCCTGCGGGCCCTGCGCCTGGCCTGGGGCGTGGCGCTATGCCTGGTGGTCAGCTTCGGTATCGGCCTGCCCGTGCCGATCCTGGCACCGGTGTTCGCCGTGCTGTTGCTGGCCATGCGCAGCCAGCCATTGCCGTTGCGAGCGGCACCCGCCTTGGCGGTACTGGTGCTGCTCGCGTGTGGCAGCGGGTTGTTGCTGATTCCACTGTTGCGTCACGCCCCGGTCAGCGGAGTGTTGCTGGTGGGCGTGGGCGTTTTTCTCACGTTGCGCTATGCCCTGATGGGCGGCAACGGCCTACTGGCCAACTTGCTGATAGTCGGCCTGACGATGATTGCTGCTGCGGGTACCAGTGACTTCACCTTGGCTCTCTCGGTGGTCGAAGCGCTGGCCAAAGGCATGTTGCTTGCGGTGCTGGGCACGGCCTTGGCGCATGTGCTGTTTCCCGAGCCTGCCAATGCGCCGGCACAGCCGGTACCGCCGCTGCTGGGGCGCGCGCATGTCAGCTGGGTAGCGTTGCGCGCCACGTTGATTGTGATGCCGGCCTTCCTGCTGGCGCTGATTGCCCCGGACCAGTACATGCCGCTGATCATGAAGGCCGTGAGTGTGGGGCAACAGGCCGGCGAAACCCGCGCGCGGCACGCCAGCCGTGAACTGGTTGGCTCAACGTTGCTCGCCGGGTTGCTGGCGATACTGATGTGGGGAGCGTTGAGCCTGTTCGTGCACCTGTGGATGTTTTTTCTGTGGGTGCTGCTGTTCGCGCTCTGGCAGGCGCGGCGGCTGTACCAGGTGGTGCAGAACCGGCAGAGCCCGGCGTACTGGGTGAGCTGCCTGACGACGCTGTTGATCCTGCTGGGGCAGTCGGTGCAGGACAGTGCTGGCGGGCAGGATGTGTACAAGGCGTTTGCGGTGCGCATGGCACTGTTTCTGGCGGTGTCGGTGTATGCCAGTGCCATGCTGATCTGGATTGATCGGCGCCGGGTTCGGGCTGCCTAGGGTTGCCAGTCAACCCCGCTCTCATCCAGGTAGGCATCCACCGCCGCGCCCACCGTTGGATGAAAGGCTTTCTCCCCCATATGCTGGAACAACCCGAACCGCCGCATCTTGTCCTTCACCGGGTCCTTCATCTCGGCAAACTGCAACTCCACCCCCCGTACCTCCAGCGCCCGGTCCAGCTCGGCCAGCATGTCGGCCGAAGTGATGTCGATACTGGTCACTGGCTCCGCCGCGATGATCAGCCGCTGCACCGGTGTAGGCGACGCGTCCACTGCCGCCATCACTGTGCTCTGGAACTGCTCGGCGTTGGCGAAGAACAGCGGCGCGTCCCAGCGCAGCAGCACCAACCCTGGAATGCGTCGGGCCTGTGGATAACGCTGCACATCATGGTAGCCCCGCGTGCCATCCACCCGGCCCAGTACCGCATGGTGCGGCCGCCAACCGTCCCACAGAAACTCGATCACTGCGATAGCCACGGCGATGCAGATACCGGGAATAGCGCCAAATACAGCTACGCCGACAAAGCAGGTGAACGACAGCCAGAACTCCCACTGCTGCATGCGGAATATACGTTTGAGGTCGGTGAACTCGAACAGGCCCAGTGCGGCGGCAATCACCACGGCGGCCAAGGCACTGTTGGGCAGGTGCTGCATCAGATTGGGCGCCACCAGCAGCAACAGGGTTACCGCCAGCGCGCCGATAATACCGGTGAGCTGGGTTTGCGAGCCGGCTGCTTCGGCCACTGGCGTGCGCGATGAACTGCTGCTGATCGGAATACCCTGGAACAGCCCCGAAGCCAGGTTGGCTATACCCAGGCCGAACATTTCCTGGTTCGGGTTGACCGGCATTTTCAGGCGTGCCGCATAGGAGCGCGACAGCACACTGGTGTCGGCGAACGACACCAGCGCTACTGCGATGCCACCGAGCAGCACCTCCACCAGGTCGATGTCGCTGACCCAGGGCAAGACAAAACCGGGCAGCCCTTGGGGCAATTCGCCGAGCACCTTCACGCCTTGCCGGTCGAGCCCCAGCAGGCTCACCGCCAGCGTGGCCAGCACCACGGCAATGAGGATGCCCGGTACCCGCTTGAAGGGCTTGAGCAAAAGGATCAGCACCAGGCTGCCACCACCGACCATTAAGCTTGGCCAATGCCCTTGGCCGGCAAGCAAGGCCTGAATCAGGTTCCAGATGTCTCGCAGCGGTCCTTGGCTGTCCACCGACAGGCCGAACAGCTTGGGCAGTTGGCTGATCAACACCGTGAGGGCGATACCGTTCATGTACCCATAGCGGATCGGCTTGGACAGCAACTCGGTGATGAAGCCCAGGCGCAGCAGCCCGGCAATCACACAGAACGCCCCGGCGACCAGCGCCATCATGCTGGCGATGGCGATTGCCCGCTGCGGGTCGCTGGCGGCGTACTGCACCACCACCGCCAGGATCGGCGCGGCCAGTGCCGAGTCCGGGCCCAGCACGAGGATGCGGCTGGGGCCGAACAGGGCATAGGCCAGCAGGGGAATGATGGTGGCATACAGGCCATAGATGCCGGGCACGCCAGACGCTTCAGCGTAGGCAATGCCTACGGGTACCAGCATGGTGGTGAGCACCAGGCCGGCGGCGATGTCCTTGGCTAGCCAGGCGGGCTTGTAGTGGAGCAGGGTGACCAGGCCGGGTAACCAGCGTTGCCAGTCGAAGCGAGTGGGTTCGGGCATGGTGCGGGCTCTGGGGGAGGAGGGTGCTGATTGACAGAATAGGTGTTGGAGCCGGGTAGCGCTTCCGGCGCCCTATCTATAAGATGCGATAAATTCTCATTAACTTCTGGTCCCGCCTGTGCCCGCATCCCACACCAGCAAGCTGGGTCTGTTTTTCAGCGATCACCACCGCTGGTTACTGCGGCATGTGCATCGGCAACTGAGCAACCGCCCGGACGCCGAGGACACGGCTGCCGAAACCTTTTGCCAGCTACTTGCCGCCCGGGTCGACCCCGCGTCCATCGAGCAGCCGCGAGCCTACCTCTCGACCATTGCCCGACGGCTGATCTCCGACCGCCTGCGCCGCCGACGCCTGGAGCAGGCCTATCTGGAGCGGCTGATGCTGCTGCCAGAGGCACTGGCGCCCTCGCCAGAAGACACCCACTTGCTGCTGGAGGCCCTGCACGCCATCGACCGTAGCCTGGCCGGGCTGCCACTGGTGGTGAAGAGGGCCTTTCTCATGAGCCAGCTCGATGGCCTGACCTACGCGGAAATCGGCCGACGTCTGGATGTATCCGAACGAACGGTCGGCCGCTACATGACACAGGCCTTGCGCCAGTGCTACCTGAGTGGGGCGCAATCATGAGCCGCCATGCACTGAGCCCGGCTGCCGAGCAGGCCATTGCCTGGATGGTGCGCCTGCGCTCCGGGCGTGACGATGCCCGGCAACAGGCACTGTTCCAGCAGTGGCTGGGGCACGACCCGGCTAACGCCCACGCCTGGGAGCAGTTGCAACGCGGCCTGGGCGGGCACTTCGAGGTGGTGCGCCGGGCTCCTGGTACCTTGCGCGATACCTTGCTGGAACCGGAAGCAGGCCGACGTGATGTGCTACGGGCATTGGCCGGGTTTTCTCTGCTGGGTGGCAGCCTGTGGTTTGCAGTCCGTAGCGATACCGGCCAGGCATTGACTGCCGATATCCGTACCGGCACTGGCGAGCGTCGTAGCCTGACGTTGGCTGATGGCAGCCGGCTGACCATGAATGCCGGCACGGCGGTCGACCTGGCCTTTTCCGACGGCCGTCGCCTGCTACGCCTGCACAGAGGAGGGCTGGTAGTGCAGGTTGCGGCAGACCCTGCCCGGCCGTTCATCGTGCGCAGCGACCAGGGTGATGTACGCGCGTTGGGCACGCGTTTTCTGGTCGAGCAACTGGCCGATGCCACACGTGTAGTGGTGCTGGAGCATGCCGTGCGCGCGTCGCTGCCCAGTGGTACCGAACGGGATCTGCAGGAGGGCCAAGCGGCGTTGTTGCACGCTCAACGCATCGAGCCGTTGCTTACCGGCCAGGCCTACCGCGCCGATTGGGTACAGGGCCACCTCAGCGTGCTGGACGAACCCTTGGCGGCAGTGATCGACGCACTGCGCCCGTATCGCCCCGGGTTTATCCGCGTCAGCCCACAGGTGCGCAACTTGCGCGTGCAGGGCGTGTTCCCGCTGGATGACAGCGAGCGCACCTTGGCTGCCCTTGAAGAGACCATGCCGATACGGGTGGAGCGCTATGGCTCCTGGATGACCCTGATTGAAGCGCGCTGATGAGGTGTTCATGGGCGCGGATTTTGTAACGGGGACTGTCATTGAATGAAAATTTTTATCATTCGTGTCCGGTTTTTTTCGCTCGTCCCACCTCTCTCCTGACAACAGCAAAAATTCAGGAGTATCCACGTGTTCAAACCCTGGCCCCTCGCCCTTGCCATCACCCTGGCCGCCGTGCCAACGGCCTTCGCCTGGGCAGAAGGTTCCGCGCAGCAACAGCTGCTGCGTTTCGACCTGCCCGCCGCCAGCCTGGCGCATACCCTCAACGCCATTGCCCGCCAAGGCGGGCAGGTGATGTCGCTGGACCCCGCCTTGGTCGTCGGCAAACAGGCACCCGCCATCCAGGGTGAGATGAGCGCCCTGCAAGCTGTGCAACAGGCGCTGGCGGGCAGCGGCCTGCAACTGATCGTCACCGGCAGTGGCACCTTCAGTGTGGTGCCGGCGGTCGATGCCAAAGGTGCGCTGGAGCTGGGGGCCACCAATATCAATAGCGTGGGCCTGGGTGAAACCACCGAGGGTTCAGGCTCGTACACCACGGGTGCCGTGACCATCGGCAAAACCCCTCAATCGCTGCGGCGCACCCCCCAGTCGGTGACCGTGGTCACGCGCAAACTGATGGACGACAAGAACCTGGTGTCACTTGACCAGGTGATGGCGCAGACCACCGGTATCACCCGCGCCAACCGTGGCTATGGCAACCACCACTTCAGTTCCCGCGGCTTCGACATCACCGACGACAGTTACATGGTCGACGGCGTGGCCGGGCAGGCCTATGCCTACACCGGCTGGATGATCCCCGACATGGCGGTGTTCGACCGTGTCGAGGTACTGCGCGGTGCTTCGGGCCTGCTGGTGGGGGCAGGTAACCCCGGGGGCGCGGTGAACCTGGTGCGCAAGCGCCCGACTGCTGAACCGCGTTTGTCCGTGACCACCCGCGCGGGCTCCTGGGATTACTACCGCCTCGATCTGGACGCCAGTGGCAGGCTGAACCCGGAAGGCTCCTTGCGTGGCCGCATGGTGGCGTCCTACGAGGACCGTGGCTACTTCACCGATGTCAGCAAGGCCAAGCGGCCGTTGCTGTACGGCATTGTCGAAGGCGACCTGAGCGACGCCACTACCGTGGCCCTGGGCTTGCGCCGGCAAACCTCGCGCATCGATGGTTACAGTGTGCTGGGCCTGCCGAACAACCCCGACGGCAGCAACCCGCACCTCAAGCGTTCCACCTTCCTGGGCCAGGACTGGGCTACGCTGCAAACCCGTACCGATGAAGTATTTGCCGACCTGAACCACCGCTTCAACGACAACTGGACGGGCAAGCTGGCGCTGTCGCATTCCGAAAGCCGCTACAACCGCAGTGCCATCGAGTGGAGCGCAGAAGATACGCTGGAGTACGGCAGCCCCACGGGGCCGATGATCAACGACACCAGTTTTCACAAGTTCGATGTCACCGCCAACGCGGTGGACGGCCACCTGGACGGCGAGTTCGAAGCCTTTGGCCTGAGCCATCAGCTGTCGCTGGGGGCCAACTGGTCCAGGCGCAAGATGAATGACAAGGACGCCACGGTAAAGCTGGATAGCCCCATCCCGCTCAATGTGTTCGACCCGGACCACAGCATTGTCCCCGAGCCTTCGCGGCAGGGCTGGGACTACAAGGAAGATACCTTCGATACCCGTTACGGCACCTATCTCAATGCCCGCCTGCACATGACCGAGGACCTGAGCCTGGTGCTGGGTGGTCGCCTGAGCTGGTACAAGACCGAGGCCTGGAGCGGCGGGCTGAAAAGCACCAACGAACAGACGCATGAGTTCACGCCTTTTGTCGGTGCCCTATACGACCTGGACAACAACTGGTCGCTGTACGCCAGTTACGCCGATATCTTCATGCCACAGGCCAGCTACCGCAGTGCCGGCGGCAAGATGCTCGACCCCGCCATCGGTTCCAACTACGAAACCGGCATCAAAGGCGAATTGTTCGACAAGCGCCTGAACCTGTCCTTTGCGTTGTTCTACATCGAGCAGAAAGACGTTGCCGCTCGTGACTACGAGAACGACGGCAACTGCCCGACCGACGTTGCCGGCCGTTGCTACGTGAACAGCGATGGCATCAGCCGCAGCAAGGGCTTCGAAGCGGAGGCCAGCGGTGAGTTGCTGCCAGGCCTGCAAGTGGCAGCTGGCTACACCTTCAACACCACGCAGTCAGAGACGGGTGGGCCGATCTCGGCGCAAACGCCCAAGCACCTGTTGCGGGTGAATACCAACTACACCCTGCCGGGTGAGTGGAACCGCCTCAGTGTCGGGGGTGGCGTGTCGGCCCAGTCCCATTACTACGATGCCTACAACGGTGTGAGCAACAGCGGCCGGGCGGTGTTCGATGCACGGGCGGCGTACAAGCTCGATAAGCACTGGACGGTAGGCGTGGACGTGGAGAACCTGTTGGACCGCAAGTACTTCGACTCGACCGGCTACTGGACGCGCGGTACCACCTACGGCATGCCGCGCAGCTACATGCTGAGTTTGCGCGGGGACTTCTAAGGCCTGGCCCCACAGCCATTCGTTGCTCTTGTGGGCACAGTCTGTCTGTGGGGGCCTTTGCCGCGTAGCGTCAAAACAGCCCTTGTTTGGACACCATCAGCCACACGATCACGAACATTCCGGCAAAACCTGCCACCCCCATCCACAGCCAGGGGCGGTAAAGCCTTTGCCAGTTTGCAGGTAATGGTGTGTTGTTGGCGGCGGCTTGTTCGGCAAGGCGTTGCATGCGCTTCTGCAGGACCAGCACCGGTAGCCATAACAGGCCGACAGCGACAAAAATGATCAGTGCATCACGTAGCCAGGGCAGGGTAGGTTGCATACCCGTCAGGTGCAGCATGCCCAAGCCGCTGGCCAGTTGCAGCACACCGGCCGGGGTGGTGATCCAGGTGTCGAAGCGCACCACTTGCCTGGCCACCTGGGCGATCACGGCCGGGTGGCGGGTACGTTGGGCTGCGATCAGGTACAGGTACGAGCCCATGCCGAAGCCGAACAGAAACACCGCCGCGATGATGTGCAGGTACTTGAGGTAGAAATAGCTCACGGCTGGCCCTGATGACGTATGTCGAGCTGTATGTCCTGTGGCGCGTCAATCGCGGCCAGGTACTCGTCCACGCTGATCTCGCCAACACAAGGGCGAGCCCCGGCAGCCGGGCGGTAGCCGTTCATCATCTTCAAGGCCAGGGCTACCGAGGCACAGCTGGGGATCTCCGGGCCTTTGTTGCATCGAGCGGTGAGCTGGATGTTCAAGTGCCGGGGCTGGTCGTTGTGGTCGATACCGCTCGCCTCGATATACAGCGCGCTGAGGCCGTCACCAAAGCGTTCGCAGGCGCTGCCCAGGCGGTGCAAGCGCTTGGCCCAAGGCGTTGGGTCGCCGATCAGGCCGACGCGGCGCGCCAAGGCCAAGGCTGCATTCGCCAGTGCGCCGGGCATCAGGCCGGGGCCTGCCTTGAACACCAGGTCGGTGGCGCCGTAGCGCTCGCCGAACAGGTCCATGTCCGGTACATCGACATTGGCCAGCCAGCGCCAGCCCAGGCCCGGCAGGTTGCGCCGTTGCAGGCCGAGCCAGCCCGGCACTGCGTATGGCTTGCCATTGCGCCGTTGCAGGATCGGTTTGCCGGCATAGGCCAACACGCCTTCCACCGTCGCCAGGCCAGGCATTTTCGCGGAAGACGAGATGCCGTGTTCAATTCGGTCAATGCGTTTGAAGGGGGCGCGGTTTTCATCGAGTAACGCTGCCGCAAGGCTGGGCACCGAGCTGCAACCGCTGAGCACCGCCACGCCGGCCGCTTTGGCGGCTTGGTCGAGCACATCGATGCCGTTGACGAAGGTACGGCAGTCGGCAAGGTCGCAGTAATGCACACCCGCTGCGATGCAGTGTTCGGCAACCCGGTAAGGTTGGCCCTGGAAAGGCCCGCCCGTGTGTATCAGTAAGTCCACCTGCAGTTCTCGCAAGGTGTCGGCAAAGCCCGCACCTTGTGCATCTGTGCATACGGTTTGCAGTGGCAGATGCTCGGCCAGGGCATCAAGGCGCGTGCGATCACGACCTGTAGCGATCACTTCGATACCGGCGGCCCCGGCGAGGTGCCGGCAGATGATTGAGCCAAAATTGCCGTAGCCACCGACTACCAGAACCCTGAATGACATTGTTCGTCCCTTTTCAATGAAGCGGGATTCTAGGGAGGGGCGGGCAAACTGAGCAAGTATCGGTGCCGGCTGCAGCCTGAACTCACACTGCAGCAGCTGCGTGACCCTGAAAACAAAACCCCTTGAGGCGCGAGCCTCAAGGGGTTTTTGGTTACAGCAGGCTAGCGCTTAGACGTTGAAGCGGAAGTGCATCACGTCGCCGTCTTTGACGATGTAATCCTTGCCTTCCAAACGCCATTTACCGGCTTCCTTGGCACCGCTCTCACCCTTGAACTGGATGAAGTCGTCATAGGCCACCACTTCAGCGCGGATGAAGCCTTTTTCGAAGTCGGTGTGGATCACGCCAGCGGCTTGTGGTGCGGTGGCACCCACGCGTACGGTCCAGGCACGTACTTCCTGCACGCCGGCAGTGAAGTAGGTTTGCAGGTTCAGCAGTTCGTAACCGGCGCGGATCACGCGGTTCAGGCCAGGCTCTTCCAGGCCCAGGGCCTCTAGGAACATGTCCTTCTCCTCACCGTCGTCCAGCTCGGCGATTTCCGCTTCGATCTTGTTGCACACCGGCACCACCACCGCGCCTTCTTCCTCGGCAATGGCCTTGACCACGTCCAGGTGCGGGTTGTTGTCGAAGCCGTCTTCCGCCACGTTGGCGATGTACATCACCGGCTTGCTGGTCAGCAGGTGGAAGCCGCGGATGACCGCCTTGTCTTCGGCGCTCATGTTCTTCATCAGGCTGCGCGCTGGCTTGCCTTCGGTGAAGTGCGGGATCAGTTGCTCCAGGATAGCCTTCTGCGCCAAGGCTTCCTTGTCGCCGCCTTTGGCGTTGCGGGCAACCTTCTGCAGTTGCTTCTCGCAGCTGTCGAGGTCGGCGAAGATCAGTTCGAGGTCGATGATCTCGATGTCACGCTTGGGGTCGACACTGTTGGAAACGTGAATCACGTTTTCGTCTTCGAAGCAGCGCACCACGTGGGCAATGGCGTCGGTCTCGCGGATGTTGGCGAGGAACTTGTTGCCCAGGCCTTCGCCTTTCGACGCACCCGCCACCAGGCCGGCGATGTCGACGAATTCCATGGTGGTTGGCAGGATGCGGTTTGGCTTGACGATTTCAGCCAGCGCATTCAGGCGCGCATCGGGCATCGGCACGATGCCGCTGTTTGGCTCGATGGTGCAGAAAGGGAAGTTCTCCGCCGCGATGCCAGACTTGGTCAGGGCGTTGAACAGGGTGGACTTGCCGACGTTGGGCAGGCCGACGATGCCGCAATTGAAACCCATGGGTATTCCCCTCTCTAAAGGAAATCAGGCCTTCTGGCTGTGCAGCTCGCGCATCGCCTTGGCGAAGTCGCCGGCAAGCACGTCCGGCAGCACGCCGAGGGCAAAATCGATGCTGGCGTCGAGCTTCTCCTGCTCGGCGCGCGGCGCGCGGCCCAGGACGAAGTTGGAGACCAGTTTGGCGTCGCCCGGGTGGCCGATGCCAAGCCGCAGGCGGTGGAAGTCGTTCTGGTTGCCGAGCTGCGCGATGATGTCGCGCAGACCGTTATGCCCACCATGGCCGCCGCCGCGCTTGAGCTTGGCAACGCCCGGAGGCAGGTCGAGTTCGTCGTGCGCCACCAGGATCGCTTCCGGCTTGATGCGGAAGAAATTGGCCAAGGCCGCCACGGACTGGCCGCTACGGTTCATGTAGGTGGTGGGGATCAACAAACGAACGTCGTTGCCCTGATGGCTGAACTTAGCCGTCAGGCCGAAATATTTCTTGTCAGCGGTCAGCGAAACACGCTGGGCGCTGGCAATGCGTTCAACGAAAAGAGCCCCTGCGTTATGCCGGGTCTGTTCGTATTCGGGGCCGGGGTTACCCAGGCCGACGATCAACTGGATGGCGGTCACGTCAGGGGCTCTTCCTTGGAGTTGGTGGGTTACAGGGCGCGCGGCACTGTAACCCGATCAACGCCGGCGTGCGAGTAGATTACTCGGCAGCGCCTTCTGCTTCTGGAGCAACGCGTGGAGCGTGAACGTTGGCAACAGCTTTGTCATCACCGTGGGCCAGAGCTACGAACTCTACGCCTTTCGGAGCTTTCAGGTCCGACAGGTGGATGATGGTGCCGACTTCGGCGTTGGCCAGGTCAACTTCGATGAACTCAGGCAGGTCTTTGGCTTCGCAGGAAACTTCGATCTCGGAAACAACGTGGGAGATCTCGCCGCCTTTCTTGACCGGTGCTTCTTCGTTGATGAAGTGCACTGGAACAACAGCGGTCAGTTTCTGGCCAGCAACAACGCGAACGAAGTCGGCGTGCATGATGAACTGCTTGGCTGGGTGGCGCTGCATGGCCTTGATGATGACGTTTTGCTTAACGCCGTCAACGTTCAGCTCGATAACGTGGCTGAAGGCAGCTTCGTTTTCGAACAGCTTGGTGATTTCCTTGGCCAGGATGGTCAGGGATTGAGCTTCTTTATCGCCACCGTAGACAACGGCTGGGATGCTCAGCGAGTGACGCAGGCGGCGGCTCGCACCTTTCCCCAGGTCAGTACGCGCTTGGGCGTTCAGGATGAAATCAGTCATTTTGCTTCTCCAAAATAGCCCCCCGAGGGCGTTTGCGACCAGCGCCAACGGGGATGGCAAAAAAGCCCCGCCCCAACACATGTTGGGGCGGGGCGCTTCATATCAACACGCGTTCCGCTTAGCGGAACATCGCGCTGATCGATTCTTCGTTGCTGATGCGGCGTACCGCTTCAGCGACAACCGGTGCGATATCCAGCTGGCGGATACGGTCACAGGCTTGAGCTGCGGCGGACAGCGGAACGGTGTTGGTCACCACCAGCTCGTCCAGTACCGACTTCTCGATGTTCTCGATCGCGCGGCCCGACAGGACAGGGTGCGTGCAGTAGGCATAAACCTTGGCAGCGCCGTGTTCTTTCAGGGCTTTGGCCGCGTGGCACAGGGTGCCGGCGGTGTCGACCATGTCGTCTACCAGGATGCAGGTGCGCCCTTCGACGTCGCCGATGATGTGCATAACCTCGGAGTGGTTAGCCTTTTCGCGGCGCTTGTCGATGATACCCAGGTCGACACCCAGGGACTTGGCGACTGCACGTGCACGCACGACACCACCGATGTCCGGGGAGACGATCATCAGGTTCTCGAAACGCTGGTCTTCGATGTCGTCGACCAGTACGGGCGAGCCGTAGATGTTGTCGACCGGGATATCGAAGAAGCCTTGGATCTGGTCAGCGTGCAGGTCGACGGTGAGAACACGGTCGATACCCACGACAGTGAGCATGTCAGCGACGACTTTGGCGCTGATGGCTACACGTGCCGAACGCGGACGGCGGTCCTGGCGGGCATATCCGAAGTAAGGAATCACGGCGGTGATTCGGGATGCTGAGGAGCGGCGGAAGGCGTCGGCCATCACTACCAGTTCCATCAGGTTATCGTTGGTCGGGGCACAGGTCGGCTGAATAATGAAAACGTCTTTACCGCGAACATTTTCATTGATCTCAGTGCTGATCTCACCGTCGGAGAATTTACCGACAGAGACGTCACCGAGAGGGATATGCAGCTGACGTACGACACGCCGAGCCAGATCGGGGTTAGCGTTCCCCGTAAAGACCATCATCTTGGACACGCGCAGTACCTGAAGGCTGAGGGTATACCTGGATGAGTATAAGGAAAATGGCAGGGGCGGCTGGATTCGAACCAACGCATGGCAGGATCAAAACCTGCTGCCTTACCGCTTGGCGACGCCCCTGTATCTGTTGCTGCGAACGCTTATGCGCTCGACTTCTTGACCAGACTTTGCAGCTTGCGATGCAACATCGAAACATTGCTTCCTTTCGCCACAAACCCTGTTTGGGTCGCTGAAAGAAGGGCCAGAACTTTATCAGCTTCGGCTTTGCTTGGGAAGGCCCCAAACACACAACTTCCAGTGCCGGTTAGTCGAGCCTCAGTGAATTTCCCCAGTGAATTCAACGCGTTGCGAACTTCTGGATAATTCTGCTCTACCACCGGTTGGCAGTCATTTCGACTGTTTCCCTTGGGAACGGGGCGCATCTTAAGGGGGAGTGAATCACGTGTCAACTGTGGATGTGAAAAAATTTCTACTGTGCTGACAGACACTTGCGGCACCAGTACGACATACCAGGGTTCTTCCGGGTCTACCGGGGTGAGTTGTTCGCCCACGCCCTGGGCGAACGCTGCATGGCCGCGCACGAATACCGGTACGTCGGCGCCCAGGCTCAGCCCCAGTGCGGCCAGGCGGTCTTCGTCCCAGTCCAGCTGCCAGAGGTGGGCCAGGGCCAGCAGGGTGGTGGCGGCGTCCGAGCTGCCACCACCGATGCCGCCACCCATGGGCAGTACTTTGGTCAGCCAGATGTCGGCGCCGAGCGGGGTGCCGGATTGCTCCTGCAGCTTGCGGGCGGCGCGCACGATCAGGTTGCTGTCGTGCGGTACGGCTTCTATCTCGGTGTGCAGGCGGATTACGCCATCGTCACGCAGGGCGAAACTCAGTTCGTCGCCATGCTCGAGAAACTGGAACACGGTTTCCAGCTCGTGGTAACCATCTGGGCGGCGGCCGATGATGTGCAGCCACAGGTTGAGCTTGGCCGGGGCGGGCAGGGTGAGCGTTTGCATGTGATCAGTGCCCCAGCTGGCGTGGCTGCCAGTCCTTGACCACCAGGGTCACGTCCAGGTCCTTGCCGTGCAGTTTCAGGCGCTCGGGCAGCCAGTAGCCGTTCTGCTCGGTGTAGCTCAGGTACTGTACTTGCCAGCCGTCCTGGTCGAGGCTGGCCAGGCGGCTGTCACCGTCCAGGGTCAGCTTGCTCTTGCTGTCGGGGGCGGGCAGGCCGCGTACCCACCAGACCAGGTGCGACACCGGCAACTGCCAGCCAAGCTGCTCTTCCAGCAGGGCTTCGGGGCTCGTGGCCTCGTAACGGCCCTGGTTGGCCACTTCCAGTACCACGCCACCCGGGCGGCCGGTCAGGCGTGCGGCACCACGGCCCAGCGGGCCGGCAAGGCGGATGTCGTAGTAGTCCTGGCGCTGCAGCCAGAACAGCGTGCCGCTGCCGGAGTCGCGCGGGGCGCGGATGCCGACCTTGCCGTTGATCTGCCAGCCATCAAGGCTGCTCAGTTGTTCTTTATGGGCGCGCCACTGTTGTGGGTTGCCGTGGCCCTGCAGGGCCTCGCGGCTACCGAAACCGGCACAACCGGCCAGCAGGGCGATCAGGGTGAAGGTGATGCAATGGCGCAGGAACATGGCGTTAAAGGGTCTCGGATCCGGTCAGGCGCAGGAGGGTCTTGCGCAGGATGGGGCTGTCGGCCTGGGCTTCGAAGCCTTTGGCCCACACCTGGCGGGCTTCGCGGCGCTTGCCGTTGGCCCACAGCACTTCGCCCAGATGGGCGGCCACTTCATGGTCGGGGAAATTGGCAAAGGCCTGACGCAGGTAGGTTTCGGCCTCGTCGAGGTTACCCAGGCGATAGTTGACCCAACCCAGGCTGTCGAGCACTGCCGGGTCGTCCGGGGTCAACTGGTGGGCCTTGTCGATCAGCGCCTTGGCTTCGCCGTAGCGGGTAGTGCGGTCGGCCAGGGTGTAACCCAGGGCGTTCAGGGCCATGGCATTTTCTGGCTCGCGGGTGATGATGGCGCGCAGGTCTTTTTCCATCTGTGCCAGGTCGTCGCGTTTTTCGGCCAGCATGGCGCGGGTGTACAGCAGGTTGAGGTCGTCCGGGTACCGTTGGATGGCTTGTTGAAGCACCTGGTTGGCCTGGGCGTCCTTGTTGTTGTTGCTGTAGCTTTCCGACTCGATCAGGTACAGCTGGATGGCGAGGTCCGGCTGGGCTTCGCGGGCTTCGGCGAGCAGGCGCGAGGCGTCGGTGCCTCGGCCGTTGGCAATCAGGATGTCGGCCTGGCGCAGTTGCGCTGGCAGGTAATCGGGGCCAGGGCCGACCAGTGCGTATTCGCGCAGGGCGCCTGCGGGGTCGTGGCGCTCTTCCCGGATGCGGCCCAGGTTCAGGTGCGCGGCGTCGACGTTGCTGTCACGCTCGATCAGTTCCTGCAGGTAGCCTTCGGCTTCATCCCAGTCTTTGTTCTCCAGGCACACCAACGCCAGGGAGTAACGAAGTTCGTCATCGTCAGGGTACTGCTGGACCAGGCTGAGGAACTCGCCCTTGGCATCGGCGATGCGGTCTTGCTCGACCAGGGTGCGGGCGTAGGTCAGGCGCAGGCGCTTGTCATCCGGGTTGTCGCGGATAGCGCCGCGCAGCAGTGGCAGGGCTTCCGGGCCACGGTCCAGGGCCTGCAGCAATCGGGCGCGCAGCAGGATCGGGGCGATTTCGCCGTTTTGCGCCGGGTGCGACTCCAGCAGCTCCAGTGCCTCTTCGGCCTTGCCGTCCTGATTCAGCAGTAGCGCTTTGCCGAACACCAGCTGGCCGTTGTTCGGGTATTTCACCAGCAGGCGCTCGAAGCTTTGCAGCAGGCCATCGCGGGTGCTCTGGTCGGTTTCGGCGGCAGACAGGGCGAGGAAGTCGAAGTGGGTGTCGCCTTGGCCCTGCAGCACCTTTTCCATATAGGCCATGGCGTCGTCATAGCGGCCGGCGCGGGCCAGCTGGATGGCGGCGGCGCGTTGGGCGTCGAGGTTTTGCGGGTCGTTGCGGGCCCAGACCAGGGCGTTTTCCAGCGATGGCTCGTCGGCGCCGAGGTATTCGGCGATGCGATAGGCCCGCTCGGAAACCCCGGGGTCCTGGGTTTTGGCGGCCTGGTCGGTGTAGTTGGCCAAGGCGATATCGAAGCGGTTGCGCTGGCCGGCCAGCTCTGCGACCAGCAGGCTATAGAGTGTGTCCTGCTTGAACGAGCCATACACCACGGGCTTTTGGGCCTCGCTCTTTGCGGCCTCGGCGACGGGAGGCTCGGCCTTTTGCGGGGCCAGGCTCTGGCAGCCCTGGAGCAGGGCGAAGGCAAGCAGCAATGCGTATGGTTTGTTCATAGAAGGCTTTAGAAGGACTCACCGGCGGTCGGAGCATGATGACACAAGCGCGGTGGCAAACCCACCTGCGAAGCATTCGGCTAACTGCGACCATGGCAGGACAGTGCGGGTTCCGATCAAGTGTGGCCATTACGACAATAGCGAACGGTGGTTGTCCAAAAACCTGCGAAAGAGGACAATTATCGGCTTCCCGTCACAACCAGCGACCTTGCATGGCCTTTCTTGCACTTGGTATCAACCATAAGACTGCCTCGGTAGACGTACGCGAGCGCGTGGCGTTTACCCCAGAGCAGCTGGTAGACGCCCTGCAGCAGCTCTGCCGACTGACATCCAGCCGCGAAGCGGCGATCCTGTCGACCTGCAACCGCAGCGAGCTCTATATAGAGCAGGACCACCTGTCCGCCGACGCCGTGTTGCAATGGCTGGCCGACTATCACCGCCTCAGCCTCGACGAACTGCGCGCCAGCGCCTACGTGCACGAAGAGCACGATGCCGTGAAGCATATGATGCGCGTGGCCTCGGGCCTGGACTCGCTGGTGCTCGGCGAGCCGCAGATTCTCGGCCAGATGAAGTCGGCCTACGCCGTGGCGCGTGAAGCAGGTACTGTCGGCCCGTTGCTCGGGCGCCTGTTCCAGGCCACCTTCAGCGCCGCCAAGCAGGTGCGTACCGACACCGCAATCGGCGAAAACCCGGTTTCAGTGGCGTTTGCCGCGGTCAGCCTGGCCAAACAGATCTTCGCCGACCTGGGTCGCAGCCAGGCCTTGCTGATCGGTGCCGGCGAAACCATCACCCTGGTCGCCCGCCACCTGCACGAGCAGGGCGTACGTCGTATCGTTGTGGCCAACCGTACCCTGGAGCGCGCCAGCACGCTGGCCGAGCAGTTCGGTGCGCATGCCGTGCTGCTGGCCGACATCCCCCAGGAGCTGGCCAACAGCGACATCGTCATCAGCTCCACCGCCAGCCAGTTGCCGATCCTGGGCAAAGGCGCGGTCGAGAGTGCGCTCAAGCAGCGCCGGCACAAGCCGATCTTCATGGTCGACATCGCCGTACCGCGTGACATCGAACCTGAAGTCGGCGAACTGGACGATGTCTACCTGTACACTGTCGATGACCTGCACGACGTGGTGGCGGAAAACCTCAAGAGCCGCCAGGGCGCTGCCCAGGCTGCCGAAGAGCTGGTGTCGGTGGGCGCCGAAGACTTCATGCTGCGCCTGCGTGAACTGGCTGCGGTGGATGTGCTCAAGGCCTATCGCCAGCAAAGCGAGCGCCTGCGCGACGAAGAACTGCAAAAAGCCCAGCGCCTGCTGGCGAACGGCGGCAACCCCGAAGACGTGCTGGCCCAACTGGCCCGGGGCCTGACCAACAAACTCCTGCATGCGCCCAGCGTGCAGTTGAAAAAGCTCTCGGCCGAGGGCCGCCTCGATGCGCTGGCCATGGCCCAGGAACTCTTTGCCCTCAACGAGGGCTCCACGGACAAATCCCCGCAATGAAAGCGTCGCTGCTGAACAAACTGGAAATCCTCCAGGACCGCTTCGAAGAACTCACCGCCCTGCTCGGTGACGCCGAGGTCATTTCCGACCAGACACGCTTTCGCGCGTATTCCCGTGAGTACGCCGAGGTCGAGCCGGTCTACGCTGCTTATAAAGAGTGGCGCAAAGTGCAGGACGACCTCGAAGGCGCCCAGGCGCTGCTCAAGGACAGTGACCCGGACCTGCGCGAAATGGCCGTGGAAGAAGTGCGTGAAGCCAAGGAGCAACTGTTGACGCTGGAGGCGCAGCTGCAACGCATGCTGTTGCCCAAAGACCCTAACGACGGTCGCAACGTGTTCCTCGAAATCCGCGCCGGCACCGGTGGCGACGAGGCGGCGATCTTCTCTGGCGACTTGTTCCGCATGTACTCGCGCTACGCTGAAAAGCGTGGCTGGCGCCTGGAGATTCTGTCCGAGAACGAAGGCGAGCACGGCGGCTACAAGGAAATCATCGCCCGTGTCGAGGGTGAAAACGTTTACGGCAAGCTCAAGTTCGAGTCGGGCGCTCACCGCGTCCAGCGCGTACCCGAGACCGAATCCCAGGGCCGTGTGCACACCTCCGCATGCACGGTGGCGGTGCTGCCCGAGCCGGACGAACAGGCCGCCATCGAAATCAACCCGGCCGACCTGCGCGTGGACACCTACCGTGCATCCGGCGCCGGTGGCCAGCACGTGAACAAGACCGACTCGGCCATCCGTATCACTCACTTGCCTACCGGCATCGTGGTCGAATGCCAGGAAGAGCGTTCGCAGCACAAGAACCGGGCTCGCGCCATGTCCTGGCTGTCGGCCAAGCTCAACGACATGCAGACCAGCGCAGCACAGAATGCCATCGCCAGCGAGCGCAAGCTGCTGGTGGGCTCTGGCGACCGCTCCGAGCGCATCCGCACGTACAATTATCCACAGGGCCGGGTGACCGACCACCGCATCAACCTGACCCTGTACTCGCTGGACGACATCCTCAGTGGTGGCGTAGAGGCGGTGATCGAACCGCTACTGGCCGAATACCAGGCCGATCAACTGGCCGCTCTGGGGGACTGATGACCATCATCGCCAGCCTGCTGCGCAACGCGCAGTTGCCCGAATCGCCCACCGAACGGCTGGATGCCGAACTGCTGTTGGCGGCTGCCATCGGCAAGTCGCGCAGCTACCTGCACACCTGGCCTGAGCGTATCGTCAGCAGCGAAGATGCCGAGACTTACGCGGGTTACCTGCAGCGCCGCCGTGGCGGCGAGCCGGTCGCTTATATCCTCGGGCAGCAGGGCTTCTGGACAATCGACCTGGAAGTGGCGCCGCATACCCTGATCCCGAGGCCAGACACCGAGCTGTTGGTCGAGACGGCCCTCGAACTGCAACCCGCCTCGCCAGCCAAGGTGCTGGACCTGGGCACCGGTACGGGCGCGATTGCCCTGGCCTTGGCCAGCGATCGCCCGGCCTGGCAGGTGACTGCGGTTGACCGGGTAGAAGAGGCCGCTGCCCTGGCTGAGCGCAACCGCCAGCGTCTGGGCCTGGCTAATGCCCAGGTGCGGGTAAGCCATTGGTTCGATAGCCTGGTCGGCGAGCGTTTTGACCTGATTGTCAGTAACCCGCCATACATCGCAGCTGCAGACCCTCATCTGGTGGCCGGTGACGTGCGCTTCGAGCCCAGCAGTGCGCTGGTCGCTGGCGTCGATGGCCTGGACGACCTGCGCGTGATCGCCGCCCAGGCCCCTGTGCACCTGTTGCCGGGGGGCTGGTTGTTGCTGGAGCATGGCTACGATCAGGCAGCAGCGGTGCGCGCCTTGCTGGCGGAACACGGTTTTATCGAGGTTGCCAGCCGCACGGACCTGGGCGGCCATGAACGCATTACCCTGGGGCGCCTGCCATGCTGAGTGATGAGGAACTGTTGCGTTACAGCCGGCAGGTACTGCTGGCCCAGATCGACATCGATGGCCAGTTGCGGCTCAAGCAGAGCAAGGCGCTGATCGTCGGGCTCGGTGGCCTTGGCTCGCCAGTTGCCCTGTACCTGGCCGCCGCCGGGGTGGGTGAGCTGCACCTGGCCGACTTCGACACCGTCGACCTCACCAACCTGCAACGCCAGGTCATCCACGACAGTGCCAGCGTCGGCATGAGCAAGGTCGACTCGGCCTTGCAGCGCCTGGAGGCGATCAACCCGGAAATCAGCCTGGTTGCCCACCGCCAGGCACTGGACGAGGACTCGCTCGCTGCCGCCGTGGCGGCGGTCGACCTGGTACTGGATTGCTCCGACAACTTCGGTACCCGCGAGGCGGTAAACGCCGCGTGTGTCGCGGCTGGCAAGCCACTGGTCAGCGGCGCGGCGATCCGCCTGGAAGGGCAGTTGTCGGTGTTCGACCCACGACGTGACTACAGCCCTTGCTACCACTGCCTGTACGGGCATGGCAGCGAAGCCGAGCTGACGTGCAGCGAAGCCGGTGTGATCGGCCCACTGGTGGGGCTGGTGGGCAGCTTGCAGGCGCTGGAAGCGATGAAGCTGCTGGCCGGGTTCGGCGAGCCGCTGGTCGGCCGCCTGTTGTTGATCGATGCTCTCGGCACGCGCATCCGCGAATTGCGGGTCAAGCGCGACCCGGCCTGTGCAGTCTGCGGCAAGCGCGATGGCTGAGCGTTCGGCGCCGATCGGCGTAATGGACTCCGGGGTTGGCGGCTTGTCGGTGCTCGCCGAGATCCAGCGGCTGCTGCCCAACGAGACGCTGCTGTACGTGGGCGATTGCGGCCACATACCCTACGGCGAGAAGTCGCCAGATTATATCCGTGAGCGTCTCCGGCGCATTGCTGCGTTCTTCCATGAACAGGGCGCGAAGGCCATGGTACTGGCCTGCAATACCGCCACGGTGGCGGCGGTGGCCGACTTGCGCGAGTTGTATCCGACCTGGCCGTTGGTGGGCATGGAGCCGGCGGTGAAGCCCGCTGCCGCCGCCACGCGCTCGGGCGTGGTCGGTGTGCTGGCCACTACCGGCACCTTGCAAAGCGCCAAGTTCGCCGCCTTGCTCGACCGTTTTGCCAATGACGTACAGGTCATCACCCAACCTTGCCCGGGGCTGGTCGAGTTGATCGAGGCCGGCGACCTGGCCAGCCCGGCAATGCGCCAGTTGTTGCAAGGTTATGTGCAGCCGTTGCTGGCCGCTGGCTGCGACACGCTGATCCTGGGCTGCACCCATTACCCCTTCCTGCGCCCGTTGCTGGCCGGCATGGTGCCAGCCGATGTGGCCATCATCGACACCGGCGCCGCGGTGGCGCGCCAGTTGCAGCGGCTGCTGGGCGCGAATGACCTGCTGGCCGACGGGCCGGCCCGGGATACCCGCTTCTGGACCAGTGCCGATCCGCAATCTCTCAGAAAAATCCTACCTTTGCTGTGGCATAAGTCCGGCAGTGTGCAAAGCTTTGCGTTGTGAAAAAAACGTGAAAACCAGCTGAACTATCGTTCCACTGCCGCTTTCTACCGCTTTGCCTGACATGAGGCGGACACTAATAACAGCAAAGAAGGATGTTGCTCATGAAAAAGCTGCTCGGCTTGGCGGCGACTGCTGCCTTTACCCTGGGGCAAGTACTGGCGGCGCAAGCTGCGGACCTTTCTTTTTCAGTGGGGCAGACCGGTGATTCGACCATGGTCTACCGGCTGGGGCTGCAATCGAACTGGGATACAAGCTGGTGGCAAACCAGCGTCGGTCGCCTGACCGGCTATTGGGATGGGGCATACACCTACTGGGGTGGCGACAAGACGGCAAGCAACCATAGCCTGTCGTTTGCGCCAGTGTTCGTCTATGAGTTTGCCGGGGAGTCGGTGAAGCCTTACATCGAGGCGGGAATCGGTGTTGCAGCGTTCTCCAGCACCGAGCTGGAAAGCAACGAGCTGGGCTCGGCATTCCAGTTCGAAGACCGCATCGGCTTTGGCTTGCGCTTTGCCGGCGGGCATGAGATCGGCGTACGGGCCATTCACTACTCCAACGCGGGCATCAAAGAGCCCAACGATGGAGTAGAGAGTTATAGCCTGCATTACCGTATGGCGCTGTAGGCCGCACGTTAGCCGACTAGCTGCGTGGCAGCGGCCATAGACTGCTCAGATCAAGTGTTTCCAGCACCAACTCTGGCTCTCTCTGTGGCCACCGCCGCAGCAGTTCTTCAGCCGCACGCTGCGGCGTCCATTCCTCCGGTATCGCTTGCGCCGGTGTCACGGGTGTCTTTAGCGATTGGGGGCTGACCACCGTAACGTCTACCCCTTGGCCTTTCAGCGTCTTGCGCTGTTCACGTATCCATTGCGGCATGTTGTTCCAGCCGGCGCTCACCTGGGTTGGTGCGTACAGCTGCAGCGCCGAATAGCGGTTGAAAACGGCCATCACCTGCGGTGATTCACCTTTCAACAGCAAAGGCAGCGCATTGGCAAGGCTATGTTCACCCGCCACCTGGTTGCTGGTGACAATCGCCTCGAACACATCGCTGCCCGCCAGAGGGGCATCCAGGTAGTCGCTGGTAGCGGCGTTGAGGATCAGGCCATCCAACGTGCACCAGGCATGGCATATCTGCCGGCACGCATCCGCCGCTTGCCCATCGGCATGCAACTGCCAGGGCAGGCGCAAGAAGCGCCGCCCATGCTGTGCCGCCAAGGCGTTCAATTCATCGCTTTCCTTAGCACTGGCGGCAACGCGATGGCCCTGTTCGAGCAAGCGTTCCACCAAAGCCAGACCTAATCCGTTGCTGGCGCCTGTAACCCAAAAACTGCGTGAGTTAGTCAAGACGTTGTGCCCTCTAATTCTGCCGACGTGGTAGCCCCTTGAAGGCTTCCAGTGCACGCTGGCGACTGCTACTGAGATTCACCATTGGACAGTGATACAAATTATTATCAAAAAGATCCCTGAATTTCACGGGTTCATGGATGGTTTTATCGTCGAGGTCACGTAATTCCGGCAGCCAGTGCCGAATGAACCGCCCCTGCGGGTCGAAACGCTGCGACTGCGAAATCGGGTTGAAGATACGGAAGTAGGGCACTGCATCGGTGCCGGTAGACGCGCTCCACTGCCAGCCGCCGTTGTTCGCGGCCAGGTCACCGTCTATCAGGTGGCGCATGAAGTGGCGCTCGCCCTTGCGCCAGTCGATCAGCAGGTTCTTGCTGAGGAACATGGCCACCACCATGCGCAGGCGGTTATGCATCCACCCGGTGTGCAACAACTGGCGCATGGCGGCGTCGATGATCGGGAAACCGGTGCGGCCCTGTTCCCAGGCTTCCAGATCTGCCGGTGCATCGCGCCAAGGCAGCGCTTCGGTTTGCGCGCGGAAGGCGCGGTGGCGCGAGACCTGTGGGTAACCGGTCAGGATATGCTTGTAGAACTCGCGCCACAGCAGCTCGTTGATCCAGGTTTGCACGCCGGTGCTGCCGCTGTCGAACTCGCCCCGGTTGCTGGCCAGGGCACCGTGCAGGCACTGGCGCGGCGAGATCACCCCTGCGGCCAGGTAGGCCGAAAGCTGGCTGGTGCCGGGTTTGGCTGGCAGGTCACGCAGTTGCTGGTAGTCATCAATGGTTTCATCGAGAAAGCGAGACAATCGCCCCTGCGCTTCGGCTTCACCCGCCGGCCAATGTGCTTGCAGGGCACGCTCGGGCTTTTCAAAACCCTCCACATGCTGCGGAATCGGGTCGCTCTGGATCTGCAGGGGCGCTTGCTGTTTAACCCGGTGAGCCATGGCTGGCAGGCTACGGTGCAGGTGCTCCAGACAGGTTTTTTTGAACTGGCTGAAAACCTGGAAGTAATCACCGCTGCGAGTGAGGACTGTGCCTGGGCGGAAGAACAGCTGGTCGAGGTGGCTGTGTGCCTGAATGCCCGACTTCTCCAGCAGGGCTCGGGTGGCATCGTCACGGCGCTGTTCGTTGATGCCGTACTCTTCATTCCAGTGAACGCTTGCCACCTGGTGCTGGCGGCATACCTCAAGCACGGCCTGTGGTGCCTGGTCCCAGGTGTCGATGCTGCGGATCAGCAGGGGAATATTCAGGCCTTCCAGCGACTGGCGCACGTCGCGCAGGTTGCGTAGCCAGAAGTCGACTTTGCAGGCGGCGTCGTCGTGGGCCAGCCACTGACCGGGGCTGACCAGCCACAGGGCGATGGTCGGGCCGCGTTCACTGGCGGCGCTGAGCGCAGTGTTGTCATCGATGCGCAGGTCACTGCGCAGCCAGGTCAAATGCATGGGGCAGGCGTCTCTTCAGGCTGGCGGTCATGGGCTTGAAGCAAGCGCAATGCCGCCTGAGGGGTGTCGAACAGGGCGAGGTCTGGCAGCTCGAGGGCACGCAGCTGCGCTTCATGTAGTACCACCGTCGCACCACCGGCCAAGGTTTTCACGGGCAGGTTGTGCAGGGCGCGTTGCAGTGCCTTGCCATCAAAGCGTGGCCCCAGGTGCAGAAGCACGGCACGCGGGGCAAGCGTGCTTACGGCACGTTGCAGGTGTGGGCCGGTGACCGGGTGCTCCAGCACCTCTACCGGGAAACCGTTGCTGGTGAGCAACCAGGCGCATAGCCATAAACCGGGGCTGAAAGCACGTTCACCGTCTTCCACCAGCAATACGCCCGGGCCCTGCAGCAACTGGTTGTCGTGGTACACGCGGGCGCCGAGCTTGCTGCGTAACCAGCTGTGAAAAAACACCTGCTCCAGTTGCGCGTTGAAGTAATTGCGCCAGCGCAGGTCGAGCAGGTCGAGCAGTGGCAGTAGCAATTGTTCGCACAGGGTAACGGCAGGGTACAGCGCCATTGCCTGGTTGAGCTGGTGGTCAAGGGCGCGCTGTGACAGGTTGGCGATAGCCTCGATCAGCTGGAGCTGCCGGGCCTGCCAGTCGCCTTTGGGCGCAGTGCTGGAGGGTTTGTCGAGCAGCTCGCGCACCTGCCCGACCGAGGCCCCCCGCTGCAGCCAGGCAAGGATGGCCTCGACCCGTTCGACCTGTTCCAGCGGGTACAGGCGGTGCCCTTTTGCGGTGCGCTGTGGCTTGAGCAGGCCATATCGGCGCTCCCAGGCGCGCAGGGTGACCGGGTTGACGCCGGTGCGGCGGGCCAGCTCACCGATGGGCAACAAGGTTTCAGACGGCATTGCGCAGGCCCAGGTTTTCGGGGTGCGGCTGCAGGTACGCTTGCTGCTGCAGGTAGGGGTCGGGATGGTTGCGTAAATGGTGCTTGAGCAGGGTCAGTGGCACCACCAGCGGTACCACGCCTTTTTGATACTGGCCGATGACCGTCTGCAGTTCGGCTTTGTCCTGTTGCGTCAGGCTGTCCTTGAAATAGCCGCAGAGATGCTGCAGCACATTGCTGTGGGTTCCGCGGCTGGCGCAGCGACGCAGGGCCTGCATCAGTTGGCTGAAGTAGCGCGGGCCGATGCTTTGCGGGTCGTCATCGCGGCTCATGCTACCCAGCAGGCGCCCGAGGGTGCGGTAGGCCTGGGGGTTGTTGGCCATCACCAGGTATTTGTAACGCGAATGGAAGCGCACCAGCGCGCCACGGCTAAGGCCCTCGGCCAGCAGGCGCTGCCAGTCAGCGTAGGCATACACGCGGCTGATGAAGTTCTCTCGCAGCACGGCGTCGTGCAGGCGGCCTTCTTCTTCCACGGGTAGGTCCGGGCGTTTCACACAGAACGCTTGCGCATAGACGCCGCGTCCCCCCTGGAAGGCCGGGTGGCCGTTGTCCTGATAGACCTTGACCCGTTCCAGCCCGCAAGACGGTGATTTCTGCATGAAGATGTAGCCGCAAATGTCGTCGAGCTCGTCGGCCATTTGTTCGCCATACGTGCGCAGCGGGCCGGTCAGGTCCATGCCGGGGTTACGGGTGCCGACCACTTCGGGATGTTCGGGGTTGCCTACCAGGCGGATAGGGTCACGCGGGACGCCAAGGCCGATTGCCACTTCCGGGCACACCGGCTGCCAGTCGAAATGTTGTTCCAGTTGCGTCAGGCACAGGTCGGAGGCCTTGTGGCCGCCGTTATAGCGCACGCTTTGACCCGTCAGGCAGGCGCTGATGGCGATACGCGGCTTGCTGTGGGCGGAAGGGTCGTGCATGGCTGCCTCCGGTAAACCTGTACATGACAAAAAACTTGTACAGGTTTATTCCAGCACAGCACTGAAGTTATGCAAACCATTATTTTTGTATAGCGCTACATCATTCCAGGTGTTCGAGCAGTCGCCGTGCCGCTTCCTGGCCGCTGAGCCAGGCGCCCTCGACGCGCCCGGAAAGGCACCAGTCGCCGCATGCGTACAAGCCCTGGTCGGCATCGGCCAGTGCGCCCCATTCGTGGTTGCTGCTGGGGCGTGCATAGAGCCAGCGGTGGGCCAGGGCGAAGGTAGGTGCGGGCACCACGCAGCCGACCAGCTCGGCGAACTCGCCCCACAGCTGTTCGATCACTTCTTCCTTGGGCAGGTCGATGTGTTGCCGGCTCCAGTCAGACGTGGCGTGCAGCACCCAGGTGTCGAGTTGCTCGTCACGGCCGGGTTTGCTGCGGTTGCGGGCCAGCCAGTCAAGCGGGTTGTCTTGCACGAAACAGCCTTGCATCGGCGTATCCAGCGGCGCCTGGAAGGCGAGGGCGACGGCCCAGGTGGGCTCCATCTGCACGCCAGCGGCCACGGCAGCCAGTTTTGGGGTGGCAGCCAGCAGCGGCGTAGCCTGTGGTGCCGGTACTGCGATCACCACGCGGCTGTAGGGGCCATGGCTGCAGCCTTCGGTGTCCTGCAGGTGCCAGTACTGTTTGCCGCGGAACACCTCGGCGATGCGGCAGCCGAAGTTCACCGTCACATCCTTGAGCAAGCCACGGGTGATGGCACTCATGCGGGGCACGCCTACCCAGCGCGTCTGCTCGTCGGGAGAGGGGGTGAGTTCGCCGTCACGGTAGTTGTACAGCTGCGGCTTCCACTGCTCGGCCCAGCCAGCGGCGACCCACTGTTGTACCTGCTCGACGAAACGCCGGTCACGGGCAGTGAAATACTGCGCGCCGAGGTCGAGCGCGCCAGCTTCGCTGCGCTTGCTGGCCATGCGACCGCCACTGCCGTGGCCTTTGTCGAACAAATGCACGGATTGCCCCGCCTTCTGCAAGGCCTGGGCAGCTGACAAGCCGGCGATACCGGCCCCGATGATGGCGATAGGTACTGTCATGATGGCCTCTTCAAACCTTGCTGTAAGCAGACTACGCTGTCAGGCAAACCTGTACAATCCAGAATTTCTGTATAAGGTTATTCCGCTTTGGCGGGCAGGTTGGCCTATGTTTATCCGAGAGCGTCGGGTCAAAAAAGTGCCTTGATGTTAAAAATAGACCACCGCCGCATTCTGCGAGGACACAGCCATGCATATATTGCTGACAGGCGGCACCGGGTTGATAGGCAGGCACCTCTGCCAGCACTGGCTTGGCCAAGGCCATCGCCTGACGGTGTGGAGCCGGCGACCTGAGCAAGTGCCGAAAATGTGTGGCAGTGGTGTGCGTGGCATTGCCCGCCTGGAGCAACTGGAAGCGGACGATCACCTGGATGCGGTGGTCAACCTGGCCGGCGCGCCGATTGCCGACCGGCCTTGGACGGCAGCCCGGCGTAACCTGCTGTGGGCCAGCCGCGTTACCCTGACCGAGCAGTTGCTGAGCTGGCTGGGTACCCGCGAGCAGCGACCAGACGTGCTGATCTCCGGCTCTGCGGTCGGTTGGTACGGTGATGGTGGTGAGCGCGAGCTGACCGAGGCATCACCGCCGGTGCGCGAAGATTTTGCCAGCCAGTTGTGTATTGCCTGGGAGGAAACGGCCCTGCGTTCCCAGGCACAGGGCATCCGCGTGGTGCTGGTGCGAACCGGGCTGGTGCTGGCCAGCGATGGCGGCTTTTTGTCGCGGCTGCGCGTGCCCTTCAAGCTAGGGCTGGGCGGGCCTTTGGGCGATGGTCGGCAGTGGATGCCGTGGGTCCATATAGACGACCAGGTCGCCCTGATTGATTTTCTCTTGCAGCACAAGGATGCCAGCGGTCCTTATAATGCCTGCGCCCCGGAGCCGGTGCGCAACCGCGAGTTCGCCAGGCGTCTGGGGCGCACCCTGCATCGGCCGGCGTTGCTGCCGGTGCCGGCACTGCTGCTCAAGGCTGGACTGGGCGAGCTGTCGACCTTGCTGCTGGGTGGCCAGCGGGCACGCCCGGTACGCTTGTTGGCGGCTGGCTTCACCTTCCGCTTCAACGATCTGCAATCGGCCCTGGACAACTTGTCCAGCCGCCTCTGACATAGGACGCTGCATGACCGATCACGCCCTGCTGCTGGTCAACCTGGGTTCCCCGGCCTCCACATCGGTGGCCGATGTACGCCGTTACCTCAACCAGTTCCTCATGGACCCGTACGTGATCGACCTGCCCTGGCCGGTGCGGCGGCTGCTGGTGTCGCTGATCCTGGTCAAGCGCCCGGAGCAGTCGGCACATGCCTATGGCTCGATCTGGTGGGAGGAGGGTTCGCCGCTGGTGGTGCTGACCCGTCGTCTGCAGGCCGCCATGGTCGAACACTGGCCCCACGGCCCGGTGGAAATTGCCATGCGCTATGGCCAGCCGGCCCTGCCTGACGTGCTGGAGCGCCTGGCGGCCCAGGGTGTACGCAAGGTGACCTTGGCACCGCTTTATCCACAGTTCGCCGACAGCACGGTGACCACTGTGGTCGAGCTGGCCAGGCAGACGGTCAACGAGCGTCAGTTGCCGTTGCAGATGCGTGTGCTGCAACCGTTCTACGAGCATCCGGACTACATCGAGGCGCTGGCCGCCAGCGCGCGGCCGTACCTGGAGCAGGATTACGACCACCTGTTGCTGAGCTTCCACGGCTTGCCGGAGCGGCACCTGAAGAAGCTGGACCCGACCGGCAAACACGATTTCCAGGCAGCCGACTGCTGCAAGGATGCCAGCGCCGAGATGCGTGCGGTGTGCTACCGCGGGCAGTGCCTGGCCACGGCCAAGGCCTTTGCGCAGAAGATGGGCATACCGGATGGCAAGTGGTCGGTGTCGTTCCAGTCGCGGCTGGGGCGGGCCAAGTGGATCGAGCCCTATACCGAAGCGCGGCTGGATGAGCTGGGCAAGGCAGGGGTGAAGAAGTTGTTGGTGATGTGCCCGGCATTCGTGGCCGATTGCATCGAGACGCTGGAAGAGATCGGCATGCGTGGCAGCGAACAGTTTGTCGAGGCCGGCGGGCGGGAGCTGGTGCTGGTGCCGTGCCTGAATGATCACCCCGAGTGGGTGAGGGTGTTGGCGCAGATGTGCGAAAAGGCCTGATTTGATGGTTGCCTGAACCGGCCTCTTCGCGGGTTTGCCCGCGAAGAGGCCGGTTCAGGTTAAAGCTGGATCAAGGCAACTGATCATCCAGCTTCTTGTGCTTCCAGCCATCATTGCCCGGCAAGATCAGGTTCAGGGCAATCGCCACGATGGCGCACAGGGCGATGCCTTTCAGGCCCCAGTCATCCGGGCCGTCACCGCTGCCGATCAGCACGCCGCCGATACCGAACACCAAGGTGACCGACACGATCACCAGGTTGCGCGCTTCGGCCAGGTCGATCTTGTGGCGGATCATGGTGTTCATGCCCACTGCCGCGATCGAGCCGAACAGCAGGCACAGAATGCCGCCCATCACCGGCACCGGGATGCTCTGCAGCAGCGCGCCGAACTTGCCGATAAATGCCAGGGTGATGGCGAAGACCGCCGCCCAGGTCATGATCTTCGGGTTGTAGTTCTTGGTCAGCATCACCGCGCCAGTCACTTCGGCGTAGGTGGTGTTGGGCGGGCCACCGAACAGGCCGGCTGCCGTGGTGGCCAGGCCGTCACCCAGTAATGTGCGGTGCAGGCCAGGCTTTTTCAGGTAGTCACGGCCGGTCACGCTGCCCACTGCGATCACCCCGCCAATGTGCTCGATCGCCGGAGCCAGGGCTACCGGAACGATGAACAGGATGGCCTGCCAGTTGAACGCCGGTGCGGTGAAGTTGGGAATCTCCAGCCACGGCGCAGCAGCGATCTTGGTAGTATCGACCACGCCAAAGGCGAACGACAGGGCAAAGCCTACCAGCACGCCTGCAATGATCGGCACCAGGCGGAAGATGCCTTTACCGAACACGGCGACG